>JADLCD010000033.1 GCA_020847395.1 Chitinophagaceae bacterium | reverse complement strand
TTCTATTTGTTTTTATAATTTTTTGCGCCGGCGTTATACATATTCAGGCGAAGCAATCTTACGGACTATTAAAAGTTACGCCCAATGGTCATTACCTTCAGTACGAAGATGGCACGCCATTTTTCTGGCTTGGCGATACAGGTTGGGAACTATTTCACCGGACTACGCTGGAGGAAGCTGTCAAATATTTAGACAATCGCAAAAGCAAAGGTTTTAATGTAATACAGGCAGTAATTATTTCTGAACTGGATGGTATAAAAGGCGCCAATAAATATGGAGAAGTACCACTCCTTAATGCAGACCCTGGTCAACCCAACGAAAAATATTTTCAGTTTGTAGATACCATTATTGCTATTGCGGCGCAAAAAGGAATGATTATGGCTTTACTGCCTGCCTGGGGCGATAAGGTTACCATGAAATATGGTGGAACCGGCCCCGCAATTTTTAATACGGAAACAGCATATACCTATGGCAAATATCTGGGCAACCGGTATAAAAGGTTTAACAATATTGTGTGGATATTAGGTGGTGACCGCCCGCCGCAGGATGATAAAGAAGACTGGAAACCTGTATACAGAAAGATAGCAGCCGGAATAAAAGATGGGTCAGATAAACCTTACCTGATGACTTTTCATCCCGGGGGTTATGTTTGGGAAAGCTCTGTTTACCTGCACAATGAAGGCTGGCTGGATTTTAATATGATTCAATCAGGACATGCAGAACTGGATCAACCTGTTTGGAAAAATATTTTACGCGACTGGCATCTTGAACCCACAAAACCTGTAATTGATGGCGAGCCTTGTTATGAGGATCATCCCATTAATCCCTGGAGAAACTGGACACCAGCTAAGGGGTATTTTACTGATTATGATGTACGCAGGCAGATTTATCGCTCTGTATTTTCTGGCGGCTTTGGCGTTACTTACGGGCATCATAGCATCTGGCAATTTTATCAACCGGGCGTAGATAAAATAAGTTACGTTGATAAATACTGGTATGATATGCTTGACAGGCCGGCTTCATTTGAAGCAGGTTATTTAAAAAAACTGGTAGAATCAAGACCTTATATCAACAGGATACCTGATACAAGTATCATTATAAAAGGGCAAGGCGTTAAAGCGGATTATATTGCTGCATTCAGAGACAGCGCCGGCAGATACATGATGATATATATACCCGAAGGGAAAACGATTACGGTAAACACTTCTTTCATTCCTTCAAAAAAAATAAAGGCAACCTGGTTTAATCCTAAAACCGGAAAAGCCATAACCCCTGCGGTTGTTTCAAACAAAAAACAACAAAATTTTACTCCTCCTGCTACCGGCAAAGGAAATGACTGGGTATTGGTATTAGATAATATAAAAGAAAATTTTCCGGATTTGTAAAGTGTAATACGGGTAAAGAACATAAGGATTGGATTGTTTTAAACACAGGGATATCGCTTTTAAAGTAACAGATGTGGCCGGAATGACGAAACACGCACCCGTTATTCCATCTCGCCAGCATGTTGCTTTAAACTAAATGTATGTTGCGGCGGGAGAGGAATCTGTTGTGCTGCAGTACAAATGTTGAGTATTAGTACAAATACCCGGCAGATTCCTCTTTCAAAACTTACAGCAGATTGCTTTTGCTAATAGCAAATTATTGAAAAGCGAAGGTTATACCATCATAAGCATGGCGAAAGATTTTTAGCCTGTACTTTTTTTCCCAAACCACCAATACAAAGGCACTCCTGCTAATATCAATGCCATACCAATACCGGCTTCTCTCGGTCTTTCAACAATGGTATTAAAAATCAGTATCACACAAAATAAAATAAATATTGCCGGTATTACAGGGTAGCCCCATGTTTTATAAGGGCGTGGTGCATCGGGCATTTTTTTTCTTAAAATAAATACGCCCACAGTTGTGGCACCATAGTATATGAATGCTGCGAATATGAGCATATCTGTAATCTGGTCGAAGGTGCCGGAAAGAATAAGTATACAACCCCATACGCCCTGGTACCATAATGCGCCGGCGGGTACATGCGCTTTATTTAAGGTGCCGGTTTTTTTAAAGAATAGTTTTTCAACCGCCATTGCGTAATATGTTCTTGCGCTGCTCATAATAGTAGCATGTGTGCAACCTAATGTAGAAATTACAATAAGCAGCGACATAAATAATTGCCCGCCATTTCCCCAGAACACTTTAACCGCTTCTACGGCTGCAATGCTGCTGCCCTGCGCATTAACCTGCTCAAGCGATGATATAGGTAATAATGACAGATAGGCAAGATTGGCAAAAAAATACACTGCTATTACCAACACTAATCCAAGCACTATACTCAATGGAATATTGCGATGCGGGTTTTTAATTTCACCACCTAAAAAGCCAACGGAGTTCCACCCTTCATAACCCCAGAATGCTGCAAGCATTGCGGTAAATATTGTACTCATGGTTATGGGATGTTCTGCTGGCGTTTCAAATGAAAATGCAGAACTGATATTTGCTGAAGAGCTGCTTAATCCAAAAAATACAATCAGCAGTATACCACCCAGCATCAGCAGTAAAAGAAAGGTGCTGAATCCTGCACCGGTTTTTAAGCCGGTAGTATTCAGATAAGTAAGCAACAATATTAAAATAATGGACAGCAACTTTTCATTAAAATTGGCAAAGGGATAAAATATACCTCCAATATTTACATCAGCCAGCGAAGTTAATATGAGAGGCAGGTGAATAATATGATTAAGCGATTGTGCAAATACATAAGCAAGACTGGCGATAGCCGCGGTTTTTATGGCTGCAAAATCAGACCAGCCATAGAGGTAAGCAAAAAAGCGTCCGTATATTTTTTTATAGTAAGCATATTCTCCGCCGGTATCGGCAAGCATGCCTGCAAGCTCCGCATTACTCAGCGCACCAAATAAAGTTATTACACCGCCCAATACCCAGCATACCAGCACCCAACCCGGCGCGTGCAGCTCTGCTGCCATTGGCGCCACTTTTTTATATACACCAGAGCCGATAATATTGCCGATAACAATTACAATTGCCAGTTTTAAACCAAGCGAACGGGAGAGATGCGGTGATGACGACATGAAGTTGTTTGGGTAAAAGATTTAAGGTAAGCATTTATTTGAGAAAATAAAAAAGCCACACACCGTTTTCGGGTATATGGCAGGAAGAATAATAAATAGAGGGTTTAATTATTCTTCAAAGCATATTTGCTAAGAAAGCGAATGCTTTTGGTATTGCTGTAATCGTACTGGTATAATCCATCATCTGTTACTACCATTGCATGATTATTTCCCGCAATAATATCGTAAGCGTTTTCAATATTGATGCTGCTCAACTGCTTTAAATCCGAAACATTGCCGGCATCATATAATCTTACACCACTTTTATCATCACATACAAAAAGCAGGTTGCCATCTTTACAAAGTCCTTTTGGTTTTGTAAGATTGTATGCTTTAACCAATATTGGATTCATCAGGTCGTTAATATCAATTACATTCAGCTCATTGGCAGAACCGCCACAGGTAGTGCCGGCATGCAATGTTACATATGCGTATTTGCCATCAGTAACCACAGGGTCACAGGCGCGGCCATGCGAAAATTCACCAAGCTTTACCGGCGCTAAAGGATTCGTCATATCATACATAAACATCCCCGTCATAGAGCCTAAAAATAATTTGTCTTCAAAGGGATAAATTGTTTCCAGGTCGAAGCCGGCGTAATACGTAGTATCAAATTTGGGAGAAGAAGGAGTGGAGATATCCACAATGCCCAATGAATGTGATTCCTGTAATGCATACAGGTGATCATTCATTAGTACCATGCTTGCCATTGAGCCTGCTGTTCCGCTATTTGATTTTGTATTGTTGGTTGCCTGGTTAGCCGAAGCATACAAGCAATTGGCACAATCGTACCACACTGCTTCTATTGTAGTATCTTTTTTAATTACTGCTGCAATCATCATATCAGGGTTTGCATCATAAATATAATAGCGCTGGTAAAAATTCTTTATCTCCTTTACTATGGCGGCTTTTTTAGGATTGCTGATGTCAATAGCCAGGAGATCAGTGTAAGTATCGGCATATAATATATTATCTCTTACGGCAATATCAAGATTGCCCGGAATATTTAAAAAGCCTACCTGTTTTGGCTGTGAGGGATTGCTGTTATCTATGATGTGAATTCCTTTTTCTACTTCATTAAGATAAATGAACTGGTTTTTAATATAGAATTTACCTGCTGTTTTAACCGGCTCTGCTGCACTTCCGTTAAGCGCAGCAAACACTTCAGTTCTTGATTTTAAAACAGGAGTAGTAATAGTATAAGTGTAGGTTTGCTTTTTAGCGGCATTATCTTTTGAACATCCAAAAAAAGCTACCAGGCAAACAATAGCTATTAAGCCATATGGTTTTGGGGTAAAATTGAAAGTCATGGCAATGAATTTTCAAAGTGACAATGAATAATTAATAAACGTTGCGTGAGAAATAATAATTGTTTGGATATTTGAAACTATGGTATTGTTTAAGACACGATGCATGCTTCTTGCTTTTTATATCAATAGTTTATATACTGAAATGGGTATATAAATCTTAGTCATGCAGTAGGATGATCCGCATCAGTATTTGGTTTGATGGAAAGCCTATTTTTGTATTGTTGAACAATACGATTAAAAGATAAGCCATGAAAACAGAAATTATCGGGACTGTTATTGCTAAGCTTAAGCAAAATGCAAAAAGTTTTACATCTAACTTAAATACCCTTAATACAAATGCTGACCTTGATGAAAATGCAACTATTGATATAGATGATCGTTCGCAGCAGGATGAAGCAACTGATATAAAAAACAGGCTGCAGGAACCGCTTGCCGCAATGGAAAACAGTATTGATGCTGTAAAATCTTTTACAAATACCGTGAGAAAAGAAATAAGCCAGGGTGCGCTTGCAGAAACAAAAGATACCTATTTTTTGATAGGTGTGGCGGTGCCGCCTATGGAAGTGAATGGCAAGAAATTGGTTGGCGTTGCGTTGGATGCGCCTGCATATACCACACTTTTTGGAAAGAGAAAAGGAGATAGTTTTACATTGGGTAATAAAACGTATAAGATATTGTCGGTAGAATGATGTGTGTGTAGAAACGTTTTTATTTCGTTTTTCTTCTGTTGTAAATTGCTTTCAAATTATTATGTAGCTTAGTTCTTTTACAACCGAAATCGGGTAAATGCTTGTTTTTGAGTTGTTTGAGCGGGGTTGCAGGATAGATAAAATAGGTTAAACCCTGGTTTTTTCAATCCTGTTTACCTAAAAGGTTGCTTAATAAACCTATAAGGTTTGCAGGGCTGCATAGCCGCGCAGCAAACCTTATAGGTTTTCACCAGTTCGTGAATTAATTTACCTATTTTGCCCTGATTGACAAATTGTACAGGTTTTGAAATATCTTGTAATATGTCCGATTATCATATTCCGCTGCTGCCCGGAGAAAAATACCATATACTTAGCAGATCTGTCGGTAATGAACAGTTGTTCAGGTTAGAGGAAAACTATCGTTTTTTTATTGAACGCTATAGAAAGTATATATCACCTGTTGCGGATACTTACAGTTATTGCCTTCTCCCTAATCATTTTCATATTCTCTTAAAAGTAAAAGAGGAGGAAGCAATAAATAAGTTTACCGGAAGACTGTTGACAACAGAGGTATTTCCCATAATAATTATGCAGCAGTTTTCGAGAATGCTTAACAGCTATGCAAAAGCGTATAATAAAGAAAATTCCAGGAAGGGCAGCTTGTTTATAGATTCTCTTAGAAGAATTGCTATTGAAAAAGATGAACAATTCGGAGCAACTGTTTTTTACATTCGTAAAAATCCTGTTCATCATGGGTATTGCAAAAAGATGGAAGACTGGAAATGGTCTTCTTATAATGCAATGTTTACTCAAAAGCCAACAATGTTGCTGCGAAAAGAAGTGCTGGATTGGTTTGGCGGTAATAAGGGCTTTACGGATTATCATAATCAACCGGTTTATCTGAAAAATGCGGCAGACCTCGAATAAACCTATAAGGTTTGCAGCGCTGCTGCCTGCCCGGCAAACCTTAGCAACGGGTTGAGGGGTTAAGTTACAAACTTTCAATCAAAATACCATAAACTTTGAAAGAGCGTTCCTCACTTCCCAAACATTCTTTCCAAATAATCCTTCTTAAACGCAATATAGGTGGGGTTGCCGGATGGTGTAATATTTGGTTGGGCCGTGGCAAAAAGCTCTTCGCCCAATGGTTTCATTTCTTGCTGAGTGAGTGAGCGGCCGGGTTTTACGGCGTGCTGCCATGCCAGGCTGCGGATCAGCTTTTCCCTTCTTGAAAATTTTACTTCGCTGTTGAAATGCTTGAACTGTTCCAGCATTTGCTCAATAGCCATTTTTTCATTACCGGTTTCTACATCGGCGGGTGTGCCGTGTATTACAAAAGTGTCTTTGCCAAAAAGTTCTATCTCGTAACCCAATATGGCAAGGTCTGGTAATAGCTCCTGTAATAAAGCGGCATCTGCTGCAGCCAGCGGTACGGTTAATGGAAACAAACTTCTCTGCGTTGGAATAGGTTTTCCTTTTGCAGCAATTATATATCGCTCATACAAAATTCTTTCATGGGCTGATTGCTGATGTATCAATATATAACCGGTGTTGGTAGCAGCCACTATATAGGTATTATGTAACTGCATCATCGGCACATCTTCCAGCAATTGTAATTTCTGATCTCCGCTTCCCTGTAAACTTCGGTTAGCCGGCACTGTTTGTTCGTATTCTAATTTGTCTGATGCAGATTCGGTATGTGCGGCAAGCAGGCTTTTAAAGCCGCCTTGTTGTGTTGGTTCAGGATAAAAATCCTTCCAGTGCTTCAGCTCACTTTTGCTTTCAATAAAATGCGCCTGATTTTTTTGCGTAAAAGTATTATAGAGTGAAGATGCTTCTGCATTCGTTTTCTTATCTTCTGTAAAAGGTTTTTCTATTGCATCCAGTTTCTGTATACCTGGATCGAGGTCGAAATTCAACGTAGGCATTATGCTGAATTGTGCCAAAGCATGCTTTACAGCAGCCTGCACAAAAGCATAGATGATCTTTTCATCTTCAAATTTAATTTCCTGTTTGGTAGGATGTACATTAATATCAATCTGCGCGGGGTCAAGATCAATAAATAACACATACATGGGGAAACTATCTGCGGGTATCATTTGCTGGTAGGCGCTCATTACCGCATGGTTCAAATAGGCGCTTCGTATAAAACGATTGTTTACAAAAAAATACTGATCGCCTCTTGTCTTCTTGGCAGTATCAGGTTTTCCCGCAAAACCATATATGGTAAGGTAATCTGTTTTTTCCTGTACGGTTACCAGCTTGGCATTATAATTTGCACCGAGTAAATGAACAATGCGTTGCTTGAGCGTACCTTTTTCAAGATGAAAAATTTCCTGCGCGTTGGCAGTGAGCGAAAAAAATATTTCAGGAAAAGCCATTGCCACACGAATAAATTCATCAACAATGTGGCGCATTTCAATAGGATTGCTTTTCAGAAAATTTCTTCTTGCCGGCACATTGAAAAAAACATTTTTCATAGCGATGCTTGTTCCTTTCGGAAAAGCAATCATTTCCTGGTTTTTTACAAGACTGTTTTCTATTTCTATTAATGTGCCGGTTTCGTTCTCTTCTTTACGTGTTTTCAATTCCACCTGCGCCACTGCGGCTATAGAAGCAAGCGCTTCACCACGAAAACCCATGGTGCGTATGCGAAACAGGTCATCTATATTATTTATTTTAGAAGTGGCGTGACGCTCAAAGCTCATTCTCGCATCTGTTTCACTCATGCCGCTGCCATTATCTATTACCTGTATTAATGATTTGCCTGCATCAGCCACAATCAGTTTTATTTCTGTTGCACCTGCATCCACCGCGTTTTCAAGTAATTCCTTTACTGCACTCGCCGGTCGTTGAATTACTTCACCCGCTGCTATCTGGTTGGCAATATTATCCGGCAACAATTGAATTTTATCTGACAAATCATCCAGGTTTAAGCGGCAAAAATATGTGAAATTGAGGATAGAACCTCATCTTACATCCCCCACTCCCGGCAAGGCAGTGGAGCGGTACTACACGGCAAATCCAAACTATATTTTCCCAATCAGCTAAATTAATTCCCATACAATCCCTGGTCTCCCAGTTTCGTTATTTTTTATTTACAGGAATTAACCGGAGGGCGGAGAAGTTCAAATCGGAATCCGGGTCAATAATGCGAAGTTTTATCTCGGCAATACTTAAATCAGGGTTTAATGCATAGCTTAAATATGCATCAGCTTTTAAATCTCTGTTGCGGAAACGTGCAATAAATACATCGCGATGAAAATGTTCCACGTCTGCAATCAACTGCGGATTAAAATCGAATTGTAAAACCATCTTATCTCCATTTTTAGAAATAGTGAAATCACCGCACAGTTCATCTCTGAATATGCCGGTATATTTTTCCAGTGGTAATGACGGTCCTGCAGTTGAATCCCTTTTTATCATTTCTTTTTGCCGCGCTATTACAAGCCTTGCAAGAGAAGAATCAAGTGATTGTTTATAGCCTGCTATCCAGTCGAAGGGTTTATTGTTCATATAATAATCCAGCACATGATAGATTACCGACCAGTAAGCACCGGTGGTTTCCTGGTTGGTTAATACGCATATGCCAAGGTTCAGCTCCGGCACCATTGCAACCTGCGACACAAAGCCATCAAGCTTGCCCCCATGAATTACCAGTTTATACTTTCCGTAGTTCAGCGCACGAAACCCTAATGCATAACCGTAAAAATTTGCCTGCGTTGGTTTAATGCTTTCATCTGCTTTATAAATGGGCATCGGCCTGGTCATCTTCCATAATTCATTTGTTGAAGATGGTTTGAATAAAACCCGTTTATCTATCGTTCTTCCTGAATCAAGCTGCGTGATCAACCATTTTGCCATATCATTGGCATTAGACAAAACACCACCTGCAGGATTACCGGCATCACCCATCATTTGCTCATATACATCGGGAATATATTTTATTATACCATTTAACCTGGCATGCGCTGCTGAAATATTAGGTTGGCTTTTAAAAGTTGAAATTTTAGATACACTGCCGGTCATGCCTACTGTATTAAAGATTTTTGTTTTAATGAAATCTTCCCATTCTATGCCTGAAACCGCATGTATCACTTCTCCTGCAACGAGGTAAAAGATATTATCGTAAGCATATACGCTTCTGAAACCATTGACGAATGGAATATACCTGATGCGACGGATAATTTCCTGCCGGGAATAGCTGGACGGAGGAAAGAGCATTAAATCGCCTGCATAGGCAGGAATACCACTGTGATGCACCAGTAAATCACGCACCGTGAGATTTGCCGTAATGTAATTATCAGCAGTTTTAAACCAGGGTAAATAATTAACTACAGGGTCATCCCATTTCAGTCTTCCTTCTTCCACCAATATTGCTAATGCGGTTGCAGTAAAGGCTTTTGAATTAGAGGCAATAGCGAAAAGTGTATTGGCATCTACAGCGGCCTGTTCTCCTATCTTTTTTACACCATAGCCTTTAGCAAGTAATACCTTGCCGTCTTTTACAATGGCTACGCTCATACCCGGCACCTCAAATGTTTTTAAAGCCTTTGCTATATACGCGTCAAGTGCCGGTGGCAGTGAACTGCGTTTATCCTGTGCTGTTATGAGCTGTACCAAAGGCAGGAGCAGAGAAAATAATATTGCCTGTTTAAATATGTTTGTCATTATTAAGATTTATGTTGCTATATATTTTTTACCACATAGGAGCATCAGGGAGCATAGGAAAGCATAGATAAATATTCAATCGTACTATGTTCATCTATGTATATATTGCTTCTATGTGGTGAGAAGTGAGATGCAAATGTGAGATTAACATTTCACGCTTAATTTACACTACATATGCCGTAAAAAAGCAGCCCTTTGCAGGGCTGGCTTTTTGCATAATAAGCTTTGTTATTTTGAAACATTTTATATCGAAAAAATCATACTCACTGATCCCACCAGAGCTTTTCATCCAGTCCGCCTGTTGCAGGTACATTGGGACCATTACGGCTTACTTCCACATCGGGGTATGCCAATCGCCTGATGAATGTACTCAACGCCGCATTTAACGGCAACTGAAAATCTTTGTATTGATAATCGAACCGGCGGGCATCGACCCATGCTTCTGGATTCAACATCATTGCAACATATTTTTCTTTAAAGATCAATGCCAGGGTAATATTATCCTTCCCTACTCCAACAACAGGGTTTGCTAAATAAGCATTCTTGTCGGCAGGTGCAACACCAACCTTGTCCATATTAGCGGTTATACCTGCTATATATGCATTATAAGCCTTTTCCTTATCTCCATTCCTGAAAGCAGCTTCTGCTTCAATGAATTTCATTTCTGAATAAGTTACCAATTGTACCGGAGCATTCGGTTTGGAATAAAAGCCTTGTATCCACAAGTATGATTCTTCATCATCGGTGCCTGATCCTATTCTTCCAGCTCCGTTTCGGGTACCTCTGTAGTCACCAAATTTTGTTATAGATGCTATTAATGGCAAACGAGGATCGAATACGCCGTACGTAGTACCATTCATGGCATTAATGATATTAGTGCTTAACCAGCCATCCAGGTCTAATTGTGTATTGTCATATGCTACAGAATACCATGGACTTCCATAAGGGTCTCCATCCACAAATGCTGTTAATGTTGCGTCATCTGCATTGCTTGCATAGGCATCTTCGAGTGTTGACAAAATATTTTCTGCACTATAAGAAGAAGTTTTTGAAAGTTGATTCAGAAACCTGGCTTTTAACGCATTTGCCGTTTTTATCCACGCAGCAACATCTCCCTCATGTATTACATCGCTCTTAGCATCTAACTGTAGAGATGGATCAGCCTGTTTCAATGCAGCAATACCTTCATCCAGCAATTGCATTGAAGTAGCATGCAAGGTTGACTGATTGTCAAATGCAGGTGTAAGTAATTCCTGTCCCTTAAATGCTTCGCTAAACGGAATATCTCCAAATGCTGTAATGAGCATATTGAGATGATATGCCATTAATATTTTACCAACACCAAGATGAAGCGTAGCGCCTTTTTCCTCAGCCCGCTTATTCAGTTGCGCAATATTCATCATATTGCCATAAAAGCTCGTCCACATTGAGGAAAAATTTACCGGGTTATATATATCTATATCACTACCCTGCGAACTGGAAGTTTGGTATTGAACGAGATAGGAAACATTGTATCCCATCCTGTACACATCCATTCCACTCTCATAAGTGGCTTTGGTAAGCAACCCGTTAAGCGGAGGATCTGTTACAAGATTAGGATTATCAAGTTTGTCAAGATATTTTTCGCATGCGGAAAAACTTAATGCTAAAACCGCAAGTGCTGCTATATTAAGTATCTTTTTCATTGTTTGTGGTTTTAGAAGTTAAGGTTTAATGAAATAATAAAGCTGCGTGTTGCAGGATACGTAAACCCGGAAAAACCATCTACCACACTGCCTGAACTAAACGAGCTTGATTCAGGATCGAATGTGCTGTATTTGGTGTTGATCCATAAATTTGTGCCTGTAACATTTACTGTGGCCGCCTGTATAAACCTGGAGCGCTTCACAATACCTTCAGGTAATGTATATCCTAATGATAATGTTCGTAATCTTATCCATGAAGCATCTTCAATAAATGTTTCGGAAGCTCCTCTGTATACATTCCTGTAATAGCCATTTTGATAATTTACTCCATCGGGTCCAACGCCCTGACCTAACCAAACTGCTTTGGTATTTTTTGAGCCATCAGCCAGCACGCCATCAAACACCACAATATCATTACGATTTTCTGCACCCTTTTGTAATGCAAATGATGCAAGGAAGTTGGCGAATTGATTATACCTGTATACTCCCTGCTGAGCATCAAACAGGAAATACAGGCTTAGCCCTTTGTAACGCAATGTGCTGCTGAAATTTCCAATCCATTTAGGCTGTGTGTTTGCAATATATTGATGTTTTGATGCAGGGTTTAAAGTGGGAAATCCATTTGAACCTATTACGATAGGTCGACTCTTATCCAAAACAGTGGGATCCTCTGTGTCATTTCCAAAATAACGCATATAGGTTCTTCCATACAAATCACCTACAGGATGTCCCGGAATATTTTTCTGTGTAACAGTTGCACTGAGGTAGCCATAATGGCTTGCCATAATCATTTCCTTAAGATCCGGGTAGATTGACAACACTTTATTTCTGTTAGCTGTATAGTTTATTTTTACATCCCAGCTAAAGTTTTTTGTTTGTATTGGTGTTCCTGATAAACTGATTTCGACACCTTTATTACGGATGCTTCCGGAGTTAAGATAAATGCTGTTGTATCCACTGGTTACAGGAACACTTACAGGAATGATCAAATCTTTACTGGTGTTATTATAGTAAGTGAAATCAAGTCCTAACCTGTTGCGTAAAAATTTCAATTCTACTCCGCCTTCGTATGAAGTGGTAAACTCCGGTCTTAAGTTCAGGTCCCCATTCTGCGTTGATAATGTAAATGGTAGTGCACCTGTAGTAAGCGCTGTGCCAATATCATATCCTGTTGAAGTTGCATATGCAGGAGCATCTTTACCTACCTTAGCTACCGAAAAACGAGCTTTGCCGTATGACCACCATTCGGGCAGATGGAAATTTTCAGAAAACACCCAGCTCAAACTTGCAGACGGATAAAAGAATGATCTGTTTGCTTTTGATAATGTTGATGTCCAGTCATTTCTTCCGGTTACGGTTAAGTACAGAAAATTATCCCAACTCAATGTCCAGTCTCCGAATAATCCTATGATCCTGTAATCTTTTTCATAGGAATTTTTTTCTACGCTTGAGGCATTGCTGAGATTATAAAATGTAGGAACAGCAAATGTTTTACCAAGAATATAAGTTGACGTTCTTCTTGTATCATACAAATCATGGCCGATTTTGAAAGATGACTGAATATGACTACCGATGCTATTATGAAAGTTCAGCATCAGGGTTGAGTTAATAATCCTGTTGTTAATATCATATATCATTATGCTGCCATTTTCAAAGTCTCCAGCGGGATATATTTCATCAGGAACACCAAGTGGACCTGGTGTTGTCTGCCTGCGGTTGTCGTTATAGATATCTGCACCTAAACGGTAATTGATATCAAGCCATTTAAATGGGGAATAAGTAAAATGAGCATTTGATATTATCCTGTCTACATCATCCACATATTTTTTGCCATACAAAAGGTAGATGGGATTATCAATGTCTGCACCAACAATGGTTTTCTGAGTACCGTCGGGTTTTATATAATCCCAAATATCCCAACGGGGAGAGTAGTATGTAAGCACTTCATTATAACGGTCTGAGTTGCCGCGCCGCCCGCCAGACTTTATATAATTTACAGACATGCCCATTCTGAATTTTTCAGAGAACTTTAACTCTCCTCCTACTTTGGCAGAATAATTTTTATAGTCGGTAAAAGGCATGATGCCCTTTTGATTAAACTGCGAAATGGAGCCGTTTAAAACAGCTTTATCTGTTCCTCCGGATAATGTAAGTGTATTACGGAATGAGTTACCCGTTATATAACCGTGATCGTAATTATTAAAAAGTTTATCCGGATGTGTTGGGTCAATAGCTTTCGCTTCTTCAACTGTTGGTCCGTAAGCAGACCAGAAGCTATTAGGATCATATTCCCCAAACCAACCTTGTGTATATTTTTTTTGCGTGTCCGGGTATTTGTTAATTTTATCAACACTATAGGTAGAAGTATAACTTGCTTTTAGCCTGCCTGCCTTTCCGGATTTGGTAGTAATAATTATGGCGCCGGTTGAAGCGCGTAAGCCATACAACGCAGTAGCCGCACCACCTTTTAATATATTGATGCTTTCAATATCATCAGGATTTATATCCGCTGCCCTGTTGCCATATTAAAATTTTTCAAAACAATTCATTTATTGGATACAGCACTTCTCTCCATTAAAACCCCTTTTGATCAATTCTATGGAGAATTTGTTGATTAAGATTTTTTAAATCCCTATAAAAGATAATCATAAATGAGAATGCCTCTAAGAAGAGGCACTCGATAAAAGGAATTTCCTAAATTAGGATCAAACTAAAAAAAAGCAAGATGAAATGAAAGTAAATTAATCAACAACCTAACTCAATATTTGTAATATAAATTTTAAAGTAATCACCACAACTACCAAAAAAAGATACAGGAGAGAGATGTGGTGATTCAAAAGTTTCACATGTAACAAGATCGCCTGAAGGATCATATTCATTCTCAACTTGAATTGAACCTCTTTTACCATTACCTTGAAAATAAAACGTAAAAGTATAGTTCCCGATAAGGTTATAATCCAAAGAATGATAGGGGAAAACGGGATTATTAACTGTAGTTGAATAAGGGGTACCTCCTGTTTTTGAAATAACCATTTTTGTAATTTTATATCCACTTGTATTATAAATTGAATACAAAGGACCGCAGAATGTTTTATAAGATGATAACTCTGCTTTATTGCTAACCATTGGGCATGCAATCTCTTTTAAATAATGATTTGCTTGAAAAAGAATCGGAAATAGCAGGATTGTTAAATAAGATGGTTTCATAAATGATAAGTTTTAGTTATGTAAATTTAAAACAATATTTTGTATCTCCAAACCTTATTAATCCTGCCCGCATGGCAGACGCATTAAAGCAGGAGGATATCCACATGTGTAGAAAAAAAGTTCTTTGAATATTGGTAAAAGGAAGCGGACTTGCAATAAAAAGCCATGTCAATCATTGATTATTTTGGAGGAATGGAAGATCCTCGCACCAAAGAACATAAAATACTCCATAAGTTAGGCGACATTATATTCATTACCATAGCTGCTGTTTTATGCGGCGCCGATGACTGGTACGAGATAGAAGATTATGGAAATGACAAGGAGCCCTGGCTGCGAACGATACTGGAACTATCTTAAGGAATTCCTTCTCACGATACCTTTAACAGGGTTTTCTCCATGATAGATCCCCAGACATTAGAGCGATGTTTTATGGAATGGGTAAAGGCAATAGCTGTTCACCGTGAGGAGCGTATTGTAAGCTTTGATGGCAAGCGCCTGTGCAATAGTAGAGAACAAGGCAGTAAAGCAGTTATACATATGGTAAGTGCCTGGTGCAACAGCAACCAGATGGTATTGGGTCAACTCAAAGTCAGCGACAAGAGTAACGAGTTTACAGCCATACCTGCTTTATTGGAAAACCTGCTGTTAACCGGTTGTGTTATTACCATTGATGCCATAGGTTGTCAGAAAGCAATCGCTTCAAAAATCATAGATCAGCAAGCTAATTACATTTTAGCTGTAAAAGACAACCAAAAACATTTGCATGATGATATAAGGGAGGCTTTTGAACAGGATAAAATAACCGATACAGCCACTACTTTGCAAAAAGACCATGGCAGGATAGAGAAGCGAACCTGCCGGATTATTACCGATATGAATTGGATATACCAAAAAGACGACTGGTCAGCATTAAAAACACTGGTGGAAATAACTACATCACGCACTATAATGGCTACTGGTACTATAGAAACCCAAACCCGGCATTACATAAGCAGTATGGCAAGGGATGCTGAATATTTTAATACTACAATCCGGCAACATTGGGGTGTTGAAAACCAGTTGCACTGGGTATTAGATGTTTGTTTTGATGAAGATAACAGTACTAAAAAGGCTGGAACGGCAGCCGTTAATTTTTCTTGCATAACCAAAATAGCATTGAATCTGTTGTATCAATCAAACGAACAAAAAGGAGCAAAAAAACTTAGCATAAAACGAAAACGAACAAAAGCGGATAGAAATAGCAACTATCTGCTGGCCTTATTATCATTGGAAACTTAAAATTTTAACGCGTCTGCCCCCGACCCAAGGAGGGGTCTATCCCTCATGCCAAGACATGTTTTTAAATACGAAAAATTGAAATAAACCCGATTTTTTTATGAGCAGCCTGGAGAAAATGGCAATATTTTATATTCAGATATGTTGTGTGCCTATACAATCATAAAACTTTTTCAAGTAAAGCTATATATAATTGTATGCCTTCCCGAATCTCTTCAAGGAAAATATACTCATCTGCGGTATGGCTTCTTGCTGAATCCCCGGGCCCCATTTTGAGAGAGGCAAACGGGATAAGCGCTTTGTCGGAAGTGGTGGGTGAACCATAATATGTCCTTCCCATGCCAAGCCCGGCCTTTACAATAGGATGATCAGGCGATATAGACGATGAGCGCATTCTTAAGCTCCTCGGTTGCGCATTACAGTTAGTATTTGTTTTGATGATGGCAAGTATTTCTTCAAAAGTATATAGCTCATTTACCCTTATATCTACCACAAAAGAACAATGCGCAGGAACTACATTATGCGCTTTGTTTTCTGTATTAATAACAGTAACACTCATTTTAACCGGGCCTAACAGATCAGATATTTTCGGAAATGCAAATGAACTGAACCACTCAATATCTTTTATAGCTTTATAGATAGCATTCTCTCCTTCGTTGCGTGCAGCATGTCCTGCTTTTCCTGTTGCAGTGCAGTCAAGCACAAGCAGCCCTTTTTCGGCAACCGCCATCTGCATTTGCGTTGGTTCGCCCACAATCGCAAAGGCCCAGTTTCTTTTCGGAGGATTAAAAGCAGGCGTTTGAAACAACAACTCAACACCATTGCTGCCTGATATTTCTTCTTCGGCACTTGCAGCAAATACCAGATTATATTTCAGACCAGGTTGTTCGTAGTAATAAAGAAAAGCAGCAGCCAGCGATACAAGGCATCCGCCTGCATCATTGCTCCCCAACCCGTATAATTTGCTGTCTTTTTCAACAGGTGTAAATGGATCAAGTGTATAGCCGTTGTTTGGTTTTACGGTATCGTGATGGGAGTTGAGCAATATAGTGGGTTTGCTTTCATCAAAAAATTTATTGGAAGCATACACATTATTACCGATCCTGAAATGTGGTATTCCTTTTTTTGCAAAGAACAGGCACAATACACCGGCGGTTTGATCTTCTTCCTTGCTGAAAGAAGGTATACTAATCAATTCTTTCAGCAACCGAATAGCCTCAGATGTTAATATAACAAGGTCTTTATTCATTTACGATAGTTGTGCCGGCAGTTCCGTTTATTAACGAAGAAAGTGCTTCGGCTTTACCAATAATTACTTTTTTTACACCGCTGTTTAATGCTGCAAATGCATTGTCAAGCTTGGGAATCATACCTGCAAATATCTTTTGCTCTTTTTTTAGCTGAGCATAATATGCAGGGTTGATTTTGCTGATAACGGTTTCATCATTATTCGCATCAAGCAATACACCGCTTTTCTCAAATGAATAAATCAATGAAACGTCATAATGCCCGGATAATGCTTTCGCGGTTTCCTGCGCAACAGTATCTGCATTGGTATTGAGCAGTTGCCCTTTTTTATTGTGAGTGATGGGTGCTAATACTATTGTTATTTTTTGTTGCAGCAATTGCTGAAGAAAATCAGTATTCACGGCATCAACATCGCCTGCAAAGCCATAGTCAATATTGTTTTTGCTGATGCGCTTATGTGCCAGTATCGTGTTGCCGTCGGCGCCGCTCAGTCCGATAGCATTGCAACCACTTGCCTGTAATTGCGCTACAATGTTTTTGTTGATATAGCCTGCATATACCATCGTTACGATCTTCAATGTTTCCGCATCTGTAATTCTTCTGCCATCAACCATTTGCTGCTCGATGCCCATTTTTTCGGCAAGGCGGGTAGCGAGTTTACCACCACCGTGTACCAGTATAAGTTGGTGCGAAGCACCCACTCGGGCAAATGATTGAAGAAAAGCTGAAAGCTTTTCTTCCTCATTAATAATATTACCGCCAATCTTTACAACAAAAACTTTCTCCATTATTTCGAATTCAATATTTCGGACAAAACTGTTTGCGCTGCCCATACCCTGTTAGAAGCCTGTTGTGTTATAATGCTGTTGCTTCCATCAAGGATTTCATCACTTAATTCCACATTTCTTCTTACCGGTAAGCAATGCATAACCTTTGCATCATTCGTCAATTTTAATTTCTCATTCGTGAGCATCCATTCGGGGTCGTTGCAGTATATTTTACCGTAATCATTATAGGTGCTCCAGTTTTTTACATATACAAAATCAGCATCCTTCAACGCTTCTTCCTGGTTGTGGGTGATGGCGGCGCCTTTTGTAAACTGTTCATCCAGTTCATAATCTTCCGGGTGTGTTATTACAAAGTCCGCTTCGCCCCATGCATTGATCCATTGCGAAAAACTATTGGCAACGCATTGCGGCAATGCCTTTACGTGGGGAGCCCAGGTAAGCACAATCTTAGGTTTATGGTTTATGGTTTGTTGTTTGTTGTTTAATATTTCGGTTATGGTAATAATATCTGTAAAGCTTTGCAAAGGATGCAATGTGGCACTTTCCAAACTTACCACCGGTATACCTGAATATTTAATAAACTGCTTTATATACAATTCGCTGTAATCGTCTTCACGGTTTTGCAAAGAGGGAAATGTACGTATACAAAGTATATCAAAATACTTTCCCATAACCGGCGCGGCATCTTTTACATGCTCCACTTTGTTGCCGCTCATGATGGCTTCTTCTTCAAATTCCAATGCCCAGCCTTCGCTACCCACATTAAATACGATTGGCTCCATGCCCAGGTTCTGCGCTGCTATCTGCGTGCTTAAGCGTGTGCGCATACTCGGGTTAAGGAATAATAAGCCGATGCGTTTATTAACTCCAAGCGCTTTGTCTTTAAACGGATCAGCCTTATAGTCCAACGCCTTTTTCACAAAAGCATTGATATCGCTAACATCATGTGCAGAAATAAACTGTTTCAAACGATAAATTTTAAAAGGTGGAAGGTGTAGGGTATAAGGTATAAGGCCTCATACCTTACGCCCTATACCCTATACCTTTTATACTGTCTCCAGCACGCCGATCTCCTCTTTCAGGGCCTCAATAAAATCTTCAGCGTCTCTTCTTTTTAAAGCAAGTGAGGGCAGTAACCTGATCACATTAGGTTTGGCTTCACCTGTAAATATCTTCTGATTGCCCAGCAAATTCTTTTTGAGATCTTTTAGCTCTTCAGGTACATCAAAGCCTATCATCAAACCTCTGCCTCTTACATTTTTAATTTGAGGAATATCGTTTAAGGCTTCCTTTAAATATTTACCAACCATAACAGCGTTGCCTAATAACTTTTCTGATTCCAATACTTCCAATACCGCAATAGCTGCTGCGCAGGCAAGATGATTGCCTCCAAAAGTAGTGCCTAACTGAAAATGCTTTGGCCTGATATGAGGTGCAATAATAAGTCCTGCTACAGGAAATCCATTGCCCATGCCTTTTGCCATCGTGTATATATCAGCTTTAACGCCTGCAAAATCGTGACTGAAAAATTTACCTGTTCTGCCATAACCGCATTGCACACTATCTGCTATATATACAGCACCGTATGTATCGCACAGGCTTCTGATCTTTTTGAGAAATTCTTCACTGGCTACATTAATACCGCCAACACCCTGTATGCCTTCAATAATTACAGAAGAAATGTTGTCTCCATGCTTTGCAAAATAATCTTCCAGTGCCTGCCCATCGTTAAAAGGAAGAAAAACCACGTTGTCGGTTTCATTTACCGGTGCGATATAGTTTTTATTATCCGTTGCAGCTACTGCCAGGGAGGTTCTTCCATGAAAGGCTTTGCTGAACGCCACTACTTTTTTTCTTCCGTTATGAAAAGAGGCCAGCTTCAATGCATTCTCGTTTGCTTCAGCGCCGCTGTTGCATAAAAACAACTGGTAATCTTCCTTGCCTGATAATTTACCGAGCTTTGCTGCAAGCTCTTCCTGCAAGGGAATTTTTATGGAGTTAGAATAGAATGCAATTTTTTTCAATTGATCCTCTATCCGCTGCACCCAGTGCGGGTGTGTGTGACCAATAGATATTACCGCATGACCACCGTACAGATCAAGATATTGTTCGCCTTTATCATCCCACACGTAAGAGCCTTTTGCTTTTACGATGGTGATATTGTTGATGGGATATACGTCGAATAAGTTCATTTTAAAAGTTCGTTTAAGTTAGTTCTTGATTAAGGTATAAGGTAAAGGGTGTAGGGTGTAAGGAAAACGCATTCATCGTCGTAAGAATTTTATAAAGGCTATTAACATTGCTCTTGTTTCATTTATTAATTTATGATTGCAAGGGTTTCCAACTCTTTAAGAGTTGGAAACCCTTTAAAAATAGTTCGCCTTCAGCTCCAATCCTGCCTTTTCCTCCAATCCAAACATCAGGTTCATATTCTGCACAGCCTGGCCGCTTGCGCCTTTCAGCAAATTGTCGGCTATGGAATGCACCACCAGCTTGGTGCCTACTTTTTCCAATTGAATAATGGCCTTATTGGTATTCACCACCTGCTTTAAAAATATAGGTTGATCGCTTACGAAAGTAAATGCCGCGCCTTTATAAAAATCTTTGTACAGTGTTTTGAGCTCTTCAGCGCTCAAATTACAGTGCACAGTAGAGCTGATAAAAATCCCCCTCGTAAAATCACCACGCCAGGGCACAAAGTTTAAATCAATCGTTCCTTTGGGTTGCAATTGCAATAACGATTCACCTATCTCACCAAGATGCTGATGCGTTAAAGTTTTATATGCCTGTATATTGTTTGCGCGCCAGCTAAAGTGTGAAGTAGCGGAAAGACTTTGCCCTGCACCTGTGCTGCCTGTTATACCGGTAGTATATACTTCTTCCAGCAATCCTGCTTTTGCCAAAGGCAATAATCCCAACTGAATGGTTGTTGCAAAACAGCCGGGATTGGCAATGTTGTTTGCTTTCTTTATTTCTTTTTTATTCAATTCGGGCAACCCGTATACAAACTTACGGTTACCTGTAACCGATTGTTTGCTCAACCTGAAATCATTCGCCAGGTCAATGATCTTTATCTGATCAGCGATTTTATTTTCAGCTAAAAATTTCTTTGATTCTCCATGGCCCAGGCATAAAAACAATACATCAATACCGCCATTCAGCCCTGAAAGATCATCCGTAAAAATAAGCTGGGTTTCGCCAAGTAAATCCTGGTGAACATCCGCAACCGGTTTGCCTGCATTGCTGCGGCTGTTGATAAAAGTAATTTCGGCAGAAGGGTGATTAATGAGCAACCTTATTAATTCTCCGCCGGTATACCCGGCTCCGCCTATTATTCCTGTTTTAATTTTCTGCATGTCAAATAATATTATACCTGCTTTCCTGCTTTACAGATAGTTCTTCTGAATCAACAAGCATCCATCCGCCACATACATCTCCCCATTGGTAGTGGACAATTGGCTGGTATTTACTTACCGGCAGCATCTTCTTTTACCAGTTGGTAAATGGATGTTTGATTACCGAATATTTTGCTGAAGCCTCTTACATCATCCCCGGTAAAACCGGTGTTCATCTCACCATACTTTCCAAACCTGCTGTTCATTAAATCGTATGCAGATTCAATACCTGTTACCTGAAAACGGTAAGGTTGCAGTTGCACAAACACGTCGCCGGTTACATTTTGCTGTGAGTTGCTGAGATATGCTTCAATATCACGCATTACCGGGTCAAGGATCTGCCCTTCATGTAGCCAGTTGCCATAAAACTGTGCAAGCTGATCTTTCCAGTTTAACTGCCATTTGGTGAGCACGTGTTTTTCCAAAGCATGATGCGCTTTAAGAATTATCATCGGCGCGGCAGCTTCAAAACCTACACGTCCTTTAATACCGATGATGGTATCGCCCACATGTATATCACGCCCTACGCCGTAAGGCCCGGCTATTGCCTGTAAATATTGTATGGCCTCTGTAGGGTGACTAAAAGTTTTATCATCAACGCCGCTCAGTTCGCCTTTCACAAAGCTCAGCTTCACTTCGCGGCTACCCGTTGCTGTTACCTGTGTTGGCCACGCTGCTTCAGGCAAAATGCCTTTTGAAGATAAGGTTTCCTTACCGCCTACACTTGTTCCCCACAAACCTTTATTGATAGAGTATACGGCTTTTGCAAAATTCATTTCCACGCCTTTGCTCTTCAGGTATTCAATTTCCTGCTCGCGGCTCAGTTTCAAATCACGTATCGGCGTAATTATTTCAACACCCGGAATCATGATGTGAAAGATCATATCAAACCTCACCTGGTCGTTACCCGCACCGGTGCTGCCATGCGCCACTGCGTCAGCATTTAGTTTTTTTACATGTTCCGCTATATGCAAAGCCTGGCTTAATCTTTCTGCGCTTACGCTTAATGGATAGGTATTGTTCTTTAATACATTACCGTAAACCAGGTATTTGATAATGCTGTCGTAATAAGATTTTACAGCATTTACAGTAGTATGTGTTTTTACGCCTAAGGTATAGGCATGTTCTTCAATCTTCTTTAATTCATCTTCGCTAAAACCGCCGGTATTTACAATAACGGAATGCACTTCATATCCTTTGTCTTCACTCAGGTATTTTACGCAATAGGAAGTGTCAAGTCCGCCACTAAAGCCAAGAACTATTTTTTTCATCGTTGTGTAGTTGGTTTATAACTGTAATGGAAAATCTGGTTCATTACAGGTTAAAAAAGAAATGCAGTACCGCTTTCATATTTTTTTTGGAAGATTTTTCCTCTTTATCCTTTTTCAGGAAGGGTTGAAGCAACTTCCATTTTTTTATACGCATAAAGCGTTCGTACAACCTGGAGTGTTGCTGAAAATCTTCTTTTGTTTCCTCTGGTTCGTAATGATCTTTCGGATCATATAGCATTGCCGTACAAAAGCAGTTCTTTCTTTCTTTGCTCATTAGTATGTCGTAGTTAACGCAGCTTTTACAGCCGGCCCAAAAGGCTTCATCCTGTGTAAGCTCTGAGTAGGTTACAGGTTCGTATCCCAATTCAGAGTTTATCTTCATTACCGCAAGCCCTGTGGTAAGCCCGAATATTTTTGATTCCGGATACAGTTTCCTGCTCAGTTCAAATATCTTTCTTTTTATACCGCGGGCCAACCCGCCTTTTCTAAAAGCCGGCGCCACAATCAATCCTGAGTTTGCTACATATTCGCCATGCCCCCATGTTTCTATATAGCAAAAACCGGCCCATATACCATCCTGGCTAAAAGCGATTACCGCCTTACCTTCCCTCATTTTCTGCTGTATATATTCGGGGCTTCTTTTGGCTATGCCCGTTCCGCGGGCTTTTGCCGAAGAGGCCATTTCATCACATATGATTTGTGCAAAGTCCAAGTGACTTTCATTGGCAACGAGAATCTTAAATTGTTCCTGGATTTTCATTCTTTTAATGCTGATAAACTGAATATGATAGTATGTAAACTGGTTATTTTCCCGGCACACTTAACCTGTTGCCGGCGTTATCTGCGATAACGGTAAAATATTGGATAGGAGTATCAACGTCGTACCCTGAAGGGAATTGGTGGACAGAAAAAAACTGCTCCGGGCAGAACAGGAAAAACCCCACGCAATGTAGCGGCGTTTTGTGCCGCGTCAGCGATTACTGTGGTGAGATTTTTTTGCATTTCAGTATGTCTATACTTTGATTAAAAATTTTGATGATGCAAAGAAAATACTTTTTTTAGTTGCAGGGGACTTTTTGAGGTAAAATTTTGATAACCAAATGTAAAATTATAAGCGCACGGGCACGCTGTGAATGGCAGCGCTCATTTCGCGTATCAGCGAAGCGTCTTTTTCAATGGCATTACCAACTACAATCAGGTCGGCGCCGGCTTTACAATTGCGGTAAGCCTTTTCCGGGTCGATTATACCGCCGCCAATAACCAGCGGCACATCTATAACCCCGGCAACTTTGGAAATCATGCTTTCCGTAATGCTTTTTTGCGCGCCGCTTCCGGCATCCATATAAATCAGTTTCATGCCCAGCATTTCACCTGCCATAGCCGTACACATGGCTATTTCATTTTTATTTGCGGGAATAGGCGTGGCATTGCTGATATAAGATACCGTGGTGGGAGCGCCGCCATCAATTACCATATAGCCGGTAGAAATAATTTCCAGCCCGCTTTTTCTTACTGCCGGCGCAGAAATAACATGCTGCCCGATCAGTAATTCCGGGTTTCGTCCTGAAATGAGCGAAAGGTATAAAAGCGCATCCGCATGGGGCGTTATCTGGGAAGAAGTGCCCGGGAAAAGTATAACAGGGATATTGCTCTGCTTTTTGATCTGCATTACCACTTCGTCCAGGTGATTGCTGATAACAAGGCTGCCGCCTACCAGTAAATAATCAACCTCCGCCCCGGCGGTCAGCTCCGTCAATTCACTGATCTTCGCATCATCTACCTTATCAGGGTCGATGAGTACCGCAAAAGACTTTTTCCCGGCTTTCTTTTTTTCTGCTATGGATTGATAAATGCGGTTGCTCATCATGCATTCAGTATTGTTCCTTATCTGCAAAAATGCAAAAAAGTTTCATAGCAACATTTTTAATTATTTCCGGCTTTAATTACTGTTTTAATTGCCCGCCCTTAAGGGCGGGGCAATTAAAACAGCAATGTTTAGTAAATACAACAATACAGTTTCGGGAAATTACTGAAACTCCTAAAGGGCTTCTACTATTTAGGAAAAACTGCCTGAAAAGCCAAATTTTTTTATTAAAACAATGTGCAAAAAACAGCTAATCCAGTACAGCATTGCATATGCTGCACTTATCCACAGGCTGTTGATATTTACAGGTTTGATAACACAATTTAGCCCGATATTTTCGCTTTCTTATCATTTGATAATACACCAGCATTTAACCCGTTAATTCGGCTACAATATGAATAATGAAAAGCAAAGCAGAGGCTTGAGTTACAAACGTTTCTTTACACGCGAAGATGTAGATGTATTTGACCAGTTTGAATATGACTATCGTACCTCGGTAATTCGCAACCCAAATGGTGAGGTAGTGTTTGAAATGAAGAATGTGGAAGTGCCTAGGCAATGGAGCCAGATAGCTACAGATATTCTTGCACAAAAATATTTCCGTAAGGCGGGCGTACCACAGCCGGACGGATCAATGGGTCGTGAAACTTCAGCAAAACAGGTTGCGCACCGCATGGCTAACTGCTGGAAGGTTTGGGGCGAGCGATACGGCTATTTCGCTTCCACAGAAGATGCGGCAATATTTTACGAAGAATTGGTATACTGTATACTAAACCAAGCCTGCGTGCCCAACAGCCCGCAATGGTTTAATACCGGTTTATATGAAAGCTATGGTATAAAAGGTAAGCCGCAGGGGCATTATTACGTGGATGCTGTGGATGGTAAGCTGAAAAAATCTACTTCAGCATATGAGCGCCCACAGCCTCATGCATGTTTTATATTGAGCGTGGAAGACGACCTGGTAAATGATGGTGGTATTATGGATTTATGGGTTCGCGAAGCACGTATTTTCAAATACGGCAGCGGCGTTGGCACCAACTATTCCAATATCCGTGGCGAAGGAGAGAAGTTAAGTGGTGGCGGAACATCATCCGGCTTAATGAGCTTTTTGAAGATAGGTGACAGGGCAGCCGGCGCCATTAAAAGTGGCGGAACAACCAGGCGTGCAGCTAAAATGGTTTGTCTCGACCTCGACCACCCGGAAGTAATGGATTTTATTAATTGGAAAGTAGAAGAAGAAAACAAAGTAGCTGCTTTGATTGCAGCCGGTTACGCATCTGATTACGAGGGCGAGGCATATAAAACAGTGAGCGGTCAAAACTCAAATAATTCTATACGGATACCAAACGATTTTTTTGAAAAACTACAGAATAGTGAGGATTGGGAACTGAAGGCACGTACTGATGGCAGGGTAATGAAAAAAATACCTGCCAAAGAAGTGTGGAACCAGATTGCATATGCAGCGTGGCGTTGTGCAGACCCGGGTACCCAATACGATACCACAATAAATGAATGGCATACCAGCCCCAAAGGTGGACGTATCCGGGCCTCCAACCCTTGCAGCGAATACATGTTTTTAGACAATACCGCATGTAATCTCGCTTCTGTAAACCTTCGTAAGTTTTTTAATGAAGCAACCAACCAGTTTGATGTGGAAGGTTTTGAGTACACCGTGCGTTTATGGACTACCGTGCTGGAGGTATCTGTGCTAATGGCGCAGTTTCCTTCAAAAGAGGTAGCGCAGTTATCATATGATTACCGCACTTTGGGACTTGGTTATGCAAACCTCGGCTCCATGCTGATGGTAAGCGGGATACCTTATGATAGTGAAGAAGCCCGTGGAATAGCCGGCGCTATTACCGCTATCATGACGGGCATATCTTATAAAACTTCCGCTGAAATAGCTGCTCACCTCGGCGCTTTCGCAAAATATGAAGAGAACAAAGAAGATATGATGCGGGTAATGCGCAATCACCGGCTTGCCGCATACGATGCTGATGAATATGAACAGCTCAGCATAAAACCACAGGGTATTCATGCAAAATATTGTCCCGACTATTTGTTGAAGGCTGCGTGCAAAGCCTGGGATGATGCGGTTGAGCTTGGTGAAAAATATGGTTACCGCAATGCTCAAACAACCGTTATAGCGCCAACCGGAACTATAGGCCTGGTAATGGATTGCGATACAACCGGTGTTGAACCTGATTTCGCACTGGTAAAATTCAAAAAGCTCAGCGGCGGCGGTTATTTTAAGATCATCAACCAGTCTGTACCGCAGGCGCTTAAAAATCTTGGCTATAGCGAAAAAGAAAAAGACGCTATTATTAAATATGCTGTGGGTTCTGCAGCCTTTGCAGGCGCGCCGTTCATCAATCCCCAATCGCTCAGCGAAAAAGGATTTATTGCGGAAGAAATTAAAAAGCTGGATGCAGCGCTTGCTTCTGCATTTGAAATTGGTTTTGTGTTTAACAAGTTTACTTTAGGCGAACCCTGTCTTGACAGGCTGGGCTTTACACCCGAAGAATATAACGACTGGAATTTTAACCTGCTTGAAGCGCTTGGGTTTACGCCTGAAGAAATTGAGGCCGCGAATGATTATATCTGCGGTACGATGACAATTGAAGGTGCGCCCTATTTAAAAAAGGAACATTACGCTGTTTTTGATTGCGCCAACAAATGTGGCAAAAAAGGTGAGCGCTATATACATGCGCATGGACATATCCGTATGATGGGCGCTGCCCAGCCATTCATCAGCGGCGCAATTTCCAAAACCATCAACCTGCCAAACGAGGCTACAGTAGATGAAATTGCAGACAGCTATATGCTTAGCTGGAAGCTGGGGCTGAAAGCCTGTGCATTATACCGCGATGGCTCTAAATTAAGTCAGCCGCTCAGCAATAAAAGCGACAGTAAAAAATCAAAGGACAAAGAAAAAGCTGAAGCAAAGGAAGAAGCGGCAGCGCAGGTAACCCAGTTGATTGATATGGGCAAGCTTACCGTAGAAGAATTGCTGGATGAGCTGCATAAAAGAATGCAGGCGTCTACCGATACCAAGCTTAAGCGCCAGCTATCAAGAATAGTGGAAAGAAAAACTTTGCCGCTTAAACGCCGTGGGTTTACACAAAAGGCCAAGATAAACGGCCAGGCGTTGTTTTTACGCACCGGTGAATATGGCGATGGCACATTAGGAGAAATATTTATTGATCTGGCAAAAGAAGGGTCAACACTGAGAAGTTTGATGAACTGTTTTGCTATATCTATCTCTGTAGGTTTGCAGTATGGTGTGCCGTTGGAAGAGTTTGTAGAGAAGTTTGTATTCACCAAGTTTGAGCCGGCAGGTATGGTAGACCATCCGAATATCAAGTCTACCACTTCAATTGTTGATTTTGTTTTCCGGTGTTTGGCATATGAATATTTGGGAAGAACAGACCTTGTGCATGTGTTAGATAAACCAGAACTCGGCAATTTGGGTGATGATGATTGGGATGATGTTCCCACGGGTTTGGAATACGCGCCAAAACCAGAGTTGAGTGATGTGAGAGTGGTGGGTACGGGATCAGCGATTCAGCCAAACAAATCACAGCGGGCATCAGCCAACGCGGTAAGCGAGCATTTAAAGAGCATGCAAAGCGATGCGCCTGCCTGCAATACCTGCGGACATATTACGGTAAGAAGCGGAACCTGTTATAAATGCTTGAACTGCGGCAACAGCATGGGTTGTAGTTAAGCTTCATCATATTTTCAATTAGGACGGTTAGGAATTATAAACCTACATAATCCGTCCCGATTCTTCGGGATGGATTTTTTTATATCGCCAGTAGGCGATAACAAAGTGGTGCGCGGCGAAGACGCCACGCACAGCGGGGGTACAGAATTCTTAAGAGCTTATAGAGAAGAAGCGTACTAAAATTGATGAACTTTCATATGAATATTTATTGATGCACTACGTCTGCCTGATGCTGAAGCTTTATTGGAGAGTGCAAGAATGTAATTAACGGTATCTCTGAAAAGTTTATATCCATCTCTTGTCTAATCTTTTCCACCGTCATCCTAAACCCAAGTATTGTAACCTTATCTTTCCTAAATATATTTTTATATTTGTTACATGAAAAACATCAAACTTTTTGAAAGCAGGAAAGTCCGCACCCATTGGGATGAGGAAAAAGGACTGTGGTTCTTTTCGGTAATAGACGTAATTGAAATATTAACTGAGAGTCCGCGTCCGAGAAAGTATTGGAATGCCTTAAAAGCCAAGCTGAAAACCGAGGGTAATGAACTGTCCCAAAATCTGGGACAGTTGAAAATGGAAGCTGAAGACGGTAAAATGAGAGAAACTGACGTTGCTGACACTGAGACCTTACTTCGCATTATCCAATCTATCCCCTCCCCTAAAGCTGAGCCGTTTAAGCAGTGGCTGGCAAAAGTAGGTTACGAAAGAATGCAGGAAATAGCCGACCCCGAACAAAGTCTTGACAGGGCAAGGGAAAACTGGCAAAAATTAGGCAGAAGCGAAAAATGGATACAGCAACGTATGAGCGGGCAGGAAACCCGTAACAAACTCACCGACTACTGGAAGCAAAGCGGGGTGGAAAAATCTGATGAATTTGCTTTTCTCACCAACATTATTCACGAGGAATGGGCAGGTATGACTGTAAAACAGCACAAAAACCTGAAAGGGTTAAAAACACAAAACCTGCGTGATCACATGAGCGAAGCTGAATTGATCTTTACTGCATTGGCAGAGCTCTCTACACGCCAGATTGCCGAAGCAGAAAAAGCAAAAGGCATTCAGCAGAATGCCATTGCAGGAAAGAAAGGCGGCAAAATAGCTAAAGATGCAAGGCTTGCATTAGAACAGAAAACCGGAAGGGAAGTGGTTACCTCCGAAAACTTTTTACCGCCCTCACATAAAAATAATGCACTGAAAAAAGGTAAGAACAAATAATGAATGGGAAATTTGTGCCTACAGAGTTGCGGCCAAATGAAAAACATCATTCGTGCTTACATTTAAAAAACATTCCAATGTCATATCAAATACCGGCATGTGAAACTGGTCATTAAGTGCTTGCAAAAAATCTCTGAAATCTTCCTGGAAAATATCAGGCATCAGCCTTGATGTTTTTTCATGCTAAAAACAGTTTTATCCATTTTAGGCGGGTTGTCCAAATCAAATTTATAAGCAATACTGGTAAGGTGCCAGTAGATATGTAACCGCTCCCGGAACGTATGATTGCTGTAATCCTGCATGGTATCATCTGCTTCCTCAAATGTATGCACGTTGAAAGCTGTTTTATCCATCCGGTATTTTTTGAAAGTTACCATGTATCAAAATAGCTCAGGTATTCTCCTTACCTGCAGGAATTCAAAAATCGCCGGAGGTGATAAGAAGAACGTGCCAGGCGAAGACGCCTGGCACAGCGGCAAATGCTTAGCACAGCGGGCATTACTTTTGCATTGCTTTATATAGCGAGTATCATATTTTTATAATCATCTCCTTAGATTATCTTTATGTATGCTCATTGTTAGTCCATTCCCTGCGTTAACTCCGGAATATTTTTTTTAACTGCTAAATAGCACAAACTATCAAAACCTGAATTTATGAAAAGCGTATTGGTAACCTTATTTGTTACTGGCAGCTTTGCTGCAACTGCCCAGAATGTGGGCATTAATACTAACACTCCCGAAGCAACACTGCAGATAGTAGGAGTTCCGGCAACTACAACTGTTGCCGATGGTGTAATTCTTCCATCATTAACCGGCGACCAGTTAAAAGCAAAAGATGCTGTGTATACCACTGCAAAAACCGGTGCTATCGTTTATGTAACGGCTGCCGCTTCACCCACCACAACCAAAACAGTGAACGTTACAACGGCAGGCTTTTACTATTTTAATGGCTCAGCCTGGCAGCCGCTGTCGGCTGGCAGTACTGTTGGTGATGTAAAAACAGGTTTACAAACTGCTGATCACAATGGTTGGGTAAAATTAGATGGACGGGCTTTAAGTTCGCTCACAACCTCGCAACAAGCCCGGGCAACTTCAATAGGGCTTTCCGGTAGCTTACCCAATGCCAGCAATGCTGTACCACTTCAAAATGGCAGTACCTTAGGTAGCATTAACGGGGATATGAGCAAAACAATTGCACAAAACCAGCTACCGAATGTTACATTTAATGGCACTACCGGTTCCGGGGGAGATCATAACCACGGTATGAAGTATGTTCCCGAGGGAACAGGGGGATTTCCCGTTGCAGCCATAAATGCATTTAAACAAATTAACAGCAGCCGTGTGGATGAAAACGATATTGCTACCACAGATAGAACCACTAACGCCGCATATCAAAATACTGGTATTGTCCAAAATGGAGGTTCTCATACCCATACTTTTACCACCTCATCCCTTAACGGTAATGTTACCCAACAAACATTTGACGTAACACCGAAAAGTTTAAGTGTTAATATATTTATATACCTCGGGCTATAATTGATTGGTAAAAAAATTAAGCAGGCAATCCTCTTAATCATCAGGCGCGAATGTGCAGCCGGAGTAAATAATTACAATCATTGATTTAAATATAGCGCAATGAAAAAATTAACACTTCTATTTTTTAGCTGGATGATTATCCCCCTCATTCAGGCTCAATCGTTGTATAACAATGCAGCAACGCTTACCATTACAAACGGTAGTACTGTATATATAAAGGGCGATGCACAGGTACAAACCGGTAGCACCATTACTAATAATGGTACACTTAACATTACCGGAAACTTTATAAATAATGCAACAATGGCTGCTTATAACGCAGGCTCATTGATATTTGAGGGAACTGCGACACAGGTAGTAAGTGGTAATGCAACTTACTATACAAATAACATGACCATAAATAATGCAGCAGGCGTAACACTGAATGCTTTGCTACGTGCCAATGGCATCGTTACATTCACCAAGGGTATTGTTACCGGCACTGATAATACCAAACCTCTCACTTTTACTGCAAGCGCTACCATTAGCGGAGCATCCAATGCCAGCCATGTAAATGGATTTGTGGTAAAAGAAGGTACGGGTAATTTTATATATCCTACCGGTAATGGTACCCGTTATCAACCCGTAGCAATAAATGCCACCGCCAATGCAAATGGCATTCGTGTAAAATATAATGCTGCCAATGCCGGGTCAGGAGCATTTACAGGTACAACACCTTTGCTTTATTATAATACTTTAGAGCACTGGGAGCTTACGCCACTGACTGGTGCAACAGGCTCGGTAACTATTTATTGGGATGACTATAATAATGTTGGTATTGGAAATACCGCCGATTTGCGGGTGGCACATTTATCCGGAGGCAACTGGCTTAATGAAGGCGTTGCGAGTGTAAGCGGAACTATTGCATCGGGCAATGTTACAGGCAATGTTATAAGTAGCTGGGGCCCGTTTTCACTGGGTAGTGTTAGCGCCAGCAGTACGCTGCCGGTAAGCTGGTTATCAATAACAGGAAGTTTAAATGCGCAAAAGCAGGCAATGATTAACTGGAGCGTTCGCGAGCAAAACATTCGTAATTACAATGTTGAAAAAAGTGATGACGGACGCAGCTTTACAAACATTGCCGCACTCAACAGCAAGGGAGGAGGAGATAATAACTATGAATACCTGGGTAGAGATATTCTCCAGAATATAAGTTATTATCGCATTAAGCAAACTGATCTGAACGGGAAATTTTCCTATTCTTCTGTTGTAAAATTATACCCGCAACAGCAAACAGAACTAATAGTTTATCCTACTCCATTCCGGGAAAATTTTACCGTTATCAGTCCCGCCAGGCAAACAGCACGAATATTTACTACTAACGGCAGACTGATCAAAATAATTCAGTTAAAGCCGGGAACCAATTATGTAGGAACAGGCACCTTACAAAAAGGCATTTATATTTTGGCTGTAGAAAATCATGTTGCTCAAAAAATTATTAAGGAGTAGCAATAATTTATTAAAGGCATTGCAGCGAACCTTACTGCCTGAAAAATGGAGTATTTCCGATAAAAAGCCCGGTCTGCCCGATTTTTGAAGTTCATGGCTGTAAACACAGGTTTGATAGAATAAAGGCTTAAATGCTTCCTTTAACAAACTATTCACGTTTTCTTTACAGTCTAAACATCGAAAATATGAAAAGAGTCATCATCGCGGTTTTGTTTATTTGTTTTCTCGCTTCCTGTGCTCAATCAGTAACACCCTACCAGGCCGCTCATAGCAGCTATAAAAGATGTAAAACCCTCAGATAAAATTTACTGGATGTATGTTTTTCCCACCCTCAGATGTTTAAAATTTCATCATTTTCACGGTTATTTTATGAGTTTAAATTTCAGGTATAATAAAGCCGGGAGTTTAAACTTTTCTTTTATCTTCACTTCATGCAGGTAACGGTTTCTTATAAAAAATCCCAGGTTTTGCAGGCATTGCGCTATCATTTTATCAGGAAGAAAGAAATAAGATTAATGATCATTCTTGTAAATGTATTTGCCCTGTTTGCGGCAGGATTGCTGGCTTACAGGAAGGTAACGCCACTGGCTTTTCTTATCAGTTCTTTATTATGGTTTACCATTATGATGGCATTCTGGTGGTGGCTGCCGGCTACTATATACAAAAGGTCTGCAACATTTAAGGATAGTTTTAATGTGATGATTGAAAAAGATCACTTCTTCCTTGATAATAACCGCGGAACGGTAAAAACATGGAGCTGGCGTGAGTTCAGCGAGTTTGTGGAATCTCCTCAATTTTTTCACCTGTATTTCGATTCAAGAAGCTTTTTTCTTTTACCTAAAGATGTTTTTAAAAGTGAAGAAGATGTACAGGCTGCCAGAACTTTAATGAGAGCACGAATAGGGTAAAAAAAGCTTAACAAAGGATCGGATATATTTCTTCCAATATCTCATCAATACTTTTATGCGGCTTTTACAGTATGCGGCATATCATGGCTGTTTTATTTTGCATCCTTTACATGAAGCAAATAAAAAACCGGAAGCAACAAGATAACTTCCGGCATATAAATATTTTACAATTAATCTTACTGAATATTGGGGTTCTTTGCGTATCCCATTTTAGCTTCAATACTCAATGTAGCATGAGGCACGGCACGCAAACGCGCTTTGTCTATCAGCTTACCGGTTACCCGGCAAATACCATAGGTTTTGTTTTCAATACGCATCATGGCTTTTTCCAGGTGGTCTATATATTGAATCTGCCTGCTTGCCATCTGGCTCAATTGCTCTCTTTCCATGCTTATACTACCATCTTCCATAGTCATGTAGCGGTTTTCGCTTTCATCACCACCCATATCATCTTTACGGGTTATTAAGCCTTGCAAGTAAGAAAGTTCTTTTTTGGCAGCATCAAGTTTGCGCTGTATTAATTCTCTGAATTCTACCAATTCTGCATCACTATATCTCATTACTGGTCCATTTTGTTGTGCCGCCGGTCTATCAAGCACTGATTGTGTAAATTCTGGTTCGTATTTCCTTGCGTTATTGGTGCTTAACTTCGGTATTACAAATGGTTTTGAGGATTTTACATCTTCTGTTTTATCTTTTCCCTTAACAACAGGCTTCTTACTTTCCGTTACCGGAGCTGATTTTGACTGAACAGGTGTACGGACTGTAGTAGCTGTCGGCTTTTTTATTGCTTCAGGTTTTGCCTTTTGCTCTGACTTTTTTACAGGTGCAACAGGTTTTGCCGGGGCTGCTTTTGCGGAAGCAGCTTTCTTAACTGGTTTAGCAATCGTTTTTTTAGCCTGTGGCCTGGCAGGTTTTACCTGTTTTGCAGCAGGCTTAGCCGCTTTTTTTGGAGCTACCTTTGCTGGTTTAGCTGCTTTTTTAGGAGCAGCTTTTACAGCTTTTGCTTTTTTAGGAGCCGCTTTTTTTGCTGGCTTTTTGTTGGTTGGCATGCATTTATGCTTTTTTAGTAACTAAGATTTTTAAAGGTATGTCATTTACTTCAATTTCAACTCCATCCATAATATCTGGTAACCATTCTAATTTATCTGCCAAAATTTCGGCGCAAATATATGTATTAAATTCAGTGATAGATGGTTTGAGTACACTATTTTCAGATAGTTTTACTAAAATGCGGTCGGTAAGGTCATAACCACTGTCCTTCCTGATTTTTTGTATCCGGTTTACGATTTCACGGGCATTTCCTTCGCTTTCCAGCTCAGGAGTAAGCGTTACATCCAAAGCTACGGTAAGCAGGCCTTTGTTGGCAACGATCCAGCCCGGCACATCCTCACTTTGAATATCTACTTCAGAAAGCTGAACGGGTATATGCTCCCCATCTATTGTAAATGTATATACTCCTTCTTTTTCTATAGTGGCGATATCATCCTGTGTAAATGCTGCCAAAGCTGCACTCACGGGTTTCATTTTAGCGCCTAATTTTTTGCCAAGCGCCACAAAATTGGGCTTAATCTTTTTATTGATAAAGCCATTTCCTTGCGTTAAATATTCAATCTCTTTAATGTTTACTTCGCTTTTTATTAGATCACTAACCTTATTTATCTGGCTTATAATATTTGTATTTGTAACCGGAATTAATACTTTTTGCAGTGGTTGGCGCACCTTTATATTCACTTTTTTCCTCAGGGAGAGGATTAAAGATGAGATGTCTTGTGCCAGTTGCATTCTTTCTTCCAGCAACTCATCAATAGCAGCCGCATCTGCTTTTGGAAATATGGTATGATGAACAGAGGCTACTTTCTGGCGACCGGAAACCGCGTTAAGGTTAGTAAATACAGCGTCGGCAAAGAATGGAGAAATAGGCGCCATCAACTGCAACACAGTTTCAAGGCACTCAAACAGGGTTTGATATGCACAAATTTTATCATGCTCATATTCCCCTTTCCAGAAACGGCGGCGACATAAACGCACATACCAGTTGCTTAGGTGTTCATCCACAAAATCTTCTATCGCCCTGCCCGCATGGGTAGGCTCGTAATCATCCATATACTCAGCAACCTTTTTCTTCAAACTATTTAAGGAAGAAAGTATCCAGCGGTCAATTTCAGGCCTTTTGGCTAATGGAATATAGGCTTCTTTAAAAGCAAAGCCATCTACATTGGCATATAGCGCAAAAAACTGGTAGGTATTATATAATGTACCGAAAAATTTGCGCTGCACTTCTTTAATGCCCTCAATATCAAACTTTAAACTATCCCAGGGTGATGCATTGGTAATAAGATACCAGCGCGTGGCATCAGCGCCAAATTTTTCAATGGTGGCAAACGGGTCAACCACATTACCAAGGCGTTTGCTCATTTTGTTGCCATTCTTATCAAGTACCAAACCATTTGAAACGCAGGTTTTATAAGCCAGACCTGGGTATTTTTCGTCACTTACTTCAAAGCCTGATTTTTTCAATTCTTCCTGAACGGATTCTTTAAGCAGGCTACCCAATGCATGCAAAGTATAGAACCAGCCACGGGTTTGGTCAACCCCTTCGGCAATAAAATCTGCCGGGTAGTTTTGGGCGAATATTTCCTTGTTTTCAAACGGGAAATGCCATTGTGCGTAAGGCATGGCGCCACTGTCGAACCAAACATCCACCAAATCCGGAATCCTTTTCATGGGTTTGCCGGTTTTGCTTACCAGTATCACTTCATCCACATAAGGTTTATGCAGGTCAAGAATACCCTTATGCAGGTAGTTTTTATTTATATCTTCGCCTAATACTTCGTTGGCTTTCCTGATCTCAGCATTCAGCTCAGCTATCGATCCTATGCATATTTCCTCATCTCCGTCTGCTGTTCTCCATACAGGTAAGGGAGTGCCCCAATAGCGGCTGCGGCTCAGGTTCCAGTCAACCATATTTTCCAGCCAGTTGCCAAAACGTCCTTCACCGGTTGATCTGGGTTTCCAGTTGATGGTTTTATTGAGCTCAACCATTCTATCCTTTAAAGCCGTGGTTTTAATAAACCATGCATCCAGGGGATAGTACAATACCGGCTTGTCTGTACGCCAGCAGTGCGGGTAATTGTGTTCGTATTTTTCAATTTTAAAAGCCCTGTTTTCTTTTTTCAGCTTTACGCAGATGTCAACATTCACATCTGTATACTCTTTCTCATCCTTATAATTTTTTACATAGCGGTTGCTGAATTCGCCAAGCCCGTCAACAAACTTCCCTTCCCTGTCAACCAGTACAAGTTTTTCCCTTACACCATATTTATTTAATGCCGTAAAAAAGCCAATATTGTTTTTTTGTCCGACTCTAAAGTCGTCTGCTCCAAAATCAGGTGCCGTATGTACAATGCCTGTACCGTCTTCAGTGGTTACAAAATCCCCAATCAATACCCTAAAGGGTTTTGGAGCAGGAATGCTTTCATTAATAGCTTCCAATGAATTTGCATCAAATGCCAGTAACTGCTCATATTGCAAACCTTCAAGTTCTTTTCCTTTAAATGAAGCTAATATTTTCCAGGGAAGTGTTTTACCTGTAGCTGAATATCCTTCAAAATCGCCATTTTCTTCCTCTGCTTTAAAGTACCTGCCAAGCAGGGCTTTGGCGAGCACAACATTTACACGCACATGCGTGTATGGGTTATACGTTTGAACCAGCACATAGTCTATGTTCGCCCCAACAGTTAATCCAAGATTGGACGGAAGCGTCCAGGGAGTAGTCGTCCATGCGAGGAAAAATACTTCACCAGTTTTTGCAGCATCAAACAAAAAAGCGCTTTTTTCATTTTTTACTGCCTTAAACATCGCCACAGCACTCGTATCTTTCACCATTTTATAGGTGCCCGGCTGGTTGAGTTCATGAGAACTCAAGCCTGTTCCCGCTGCCGGAGAATAAGGCTGAATACTTACACTTTCATACAACAACCCCTTTTTGTACAATTCACTTAAACACCACCAAAGCGTTTCTATATAATTGTTTTCGAAAGTAATATATGGGTCAGTAAGGTTAACCCAGTAGCCCATTTTATTGGTAAGCTCATCCCATTTGTGCTTATATTTCAATACCTCTTTGCGGCAGGTAGCGTTATATTCCTCGATAGATATTTTTTGGCCGATATCTTCTTTGGTAATCCCCAGCATTTTTTCCACGCCCAGTTCCACTGGCAAACCGTGGGTATCCCAACCGGCTTTTCTTTTTACCTGGAAATTCTGCATGGTTTTATAGCGGCAAACCAAATCTTTAAGCGTGCGTGAAATAACGTGGTGAATGCCAGGCATTCCGTTGGCGCTTGGCGGACCTTCATAAAATACAAAAGGCTTGGAGCCTTGCCTTATTTCCACACTTTTCTCAAATGATTGTTCGTCGGTCCACTTTTTCAATATTTCCTGCTCAACGGCTGGTAAATTCAACCCGGAATATTCTTTATACTTCAATGCCATATTGTCTAAAAAAATGTTGGCGAAGTTACAGAAATATAGCGGAATTAGGCGCAACTAATAATAGCATTGCGGTATGAGTAAACCATGCGAAATTTCAACGCGAAATTTTTTTCGGAATAAAAACAATAGCAGGAACTGTAAAAATAATATCACCGTAAAATTACGGTTATGATTGCGCGTAAATATGCCAGAACGAGCATATAATTTTAAAAATTAAACAGGAGAATTACCATAATTATTTGGTGATCCATATTGCAGAAAAAAATGTTCAGTTATCCACAAATTGATTTTTGGCACAGTTTCTGAAAATAAGTGCTTATAAATGCAAATGATTAATTTTGCTGCTACATAAAAACACTTAGCGAGAAATATAATTTTATTTATAAAGATTTTCCAGGGTTTAGGGATTAGGGATCGAGGGAGGCATTCATGCCTCCTTCTTCTTTTTATATATGGTTATTTTAATGCTTGCTGATATAATGAATAAATATATAATACAGCATCTGTTGATAATGCTATACCGTTGTTTACTTAATTGAAATATCAGGTGAGCGAAACCGGCTTATGTTTTTAATATTTAGGGCTTGCTGTTTAACTCAGTCCAAAATTTAATTTGCCAAAATTTCTGATATTTTGATTAAGTGATCTTGTTTGATGTATGATATCCTGTATGATACGTTTAAGGCAACAGAGGCTCAG
>JADLCD010000032.1 GCA_020847395.1 Chitinophagaceae bacterium | reverse complement strand
GGCAACTAAATACCTTAATATGACTGATGAAAAAAAGGTGGATGGGGTTTCGGAAAAACACTTGCAATCGTAATTATTGTTGGTGTAATCCTGCTATTTCTAATTTTGGTTGCCAAGAATGGCTAAAATCCTATCAACATTGCTAAATCAGCCGTTGAAATTTAGCAACGGCCTTTTTATTAACTTTATCCTGATGAAACAAAGAATTTATATTGACACTTCCGTTGTTGGTGGTTATTTTGACGAAGAACTTTTATCACCAACAAGAATGCTGTTTGAAAGACTTGAAAACAACGAAATCATTTTTGTTGTTTCTGACCTACTTGACCTTGAACTTTTAAATGCACCAGAGCAAGTAAGAGAACTATTGCAAAATTATTCAGCGGATAAATTTCAAAGAGTTGAACTTACGGAAGAAGCAATCAAACTTGCTGACACATATATTTCTGAAAAAGTAGTAGGCAGGGCAAGCCTTGAAGATTGCAGGCATATTGCACTTGCGACAATTACAAAAGTTGATGTATTAGCAAGTTGGAACTTTAAACATATCGTAAACCTTGACAGAATTAAGGGCTACAATTCTGTGAATTTGCGACTTGGTTATTCAATGATAGAAATAAGAAGCCCAAAAGATTTAATTAATTATGGAAACGATTAACAAAGAAAAAACTTTTGACGCTGTTAAGATGATGAGAGAAATTAGGGACAAGATTAGCGCAGAAACACAGGGTATGACTTTTGAAGAATTCAAAGCATACATTAAGCAGCAACTTACAGACAAGAAAGCAAAACTTGTAGGACAATAAACTGCACACAATAACTAAGCTTTCGTTTCGTCCGCAGGACGAGAAATGAAAGCGATGTTGAACGAAACTTTCAGTAGCCTTATTCTATATTATGGGGTTATTGATAGCGGGCTGATTTTCAGCATAAAGCGGAAGAAAAAGCGTGAAATAGAGAAGCCAAATATACGCTATTAATACTCGCAAGGCTACTGAAAGTTTAGTTCAACATGGGTATTGCTGCAAGTGGGGCTGGACGTTGTAATCTTCGGCATCAGCAATGTGGTATCTTTTGTTCCGGCTGGACGTTCAATGAATTCCCCACCTGCAGCAATACCTGTCCGTTAGCCGCAAGCAAAGCTATATTTTATGATAAAATCCCGAATTAGATAAACAATTAAAACGACAATCAATGAAAAATAGACGTGGGTCACGCGGGTTTCTTCGCATTTTCTTCGTGCTTACTTTGTTTGGAGTCATGAGCTTTTTAGCCATACGAAGTAGTCCCGACTGGGCAAACATTCGTGGGGTAGATATTTGGCGCCTCATCGGCACAGGTATGTGCTTTGGAGGTGCGATCTTTTCTTTTGGGGCATACTTTCACGGCCGTCGCTTCACTGAAGACTAGGAATCCCGCGCAATAATGTATTCCCAATTGTTCATACAACCAATCGGATACGCTGGTTTGTAAAGATGCTGTGTTCGGCGAGACGATAGCGTTGTAGGACAAGAAGTATGCATTTGCAGAAAATCATTTTCCCTTGTTGGTATTATCAACGATGACCCTATCTATGCAGGAAAATTCTGGGCACTTCGAATAAAAAACATTTACGCCGCTGCTGGTGTTAAGCACGGCAATATGTTACGGCTTCGCCAACAACAATGAGTATTGAATAACTCTTTCCATATCTAATGTTGTTGGTGAGGCCACCCCACATAACCAACCCACGAACACCAACAACAACACCCTGAAAGCAATACCGGGCGGCAACAACGAAAACCAAAACCAGACAACCACCACAAGAAAAGCTAAAGTCCGATACTTTCTCCCTAATGGCAACATTACGGCGATGTCCCAACTCAAAAGTATATCACAAAGCCCCGTAACTTTCTTTAACGACGGGGCTTTGCGGATACTTTTCTATGTGTTGTGCGTCATACTTTATGACACCTTATGGCTCAGCACAGAATTAAAATATTCGATTACACCATCAGAACAGCAGAAATAAATACAACAATTGTTGACGGTTATGTTGGACTTTTAGATAATTTAAGTACCAATAACAAACTTGACCTTATATCTAAGTTAACAGCTTCGGTTAAGTCTGACTTGACAGATAAAAAATCTTCATTCAAAAAAGCTTTTGGTGCGTTTGACTCAAAAAAATCCGCCGAAGAAATTATTGAAGAAATCCGTAACAGCAGAGTTTCTACCAGACAAATAGAATCGTTTTGAAAAAATATCTAATTGACACCAATATTGCCACCTTTTACATGAAAGGCAAGTTTGACCTCGCGAAGCCAAATTTGACAAAGTAAACGCAGACAGTTGCTTTATTTCAGAAATGACTTTAGCTGAACTTAAATTTGGTGTCGGGAAAAGTGAGAAGCCCGAAAAGAATAAAAAAGCGTTGGATAACTTTTTGACAGGCGTACAAATACTTCCCATTTTCCATTCCTTGGATTTGTACGCAAAAGAAAAAGCTCGACTACAAAAAGCAGGAACACCAGTTGACGATTTTTGACCTTTTAATTGGCGTAACTTCTGTAACGCATAAATTGACAATGGTTACGAACAACACAAATCATTTCAAACGTATTAGCGGAATTAAGTTGGAAGATTGGACGACTACGTAATAGCACGAATGCACAACATGGGGTTTGCTGTCCCGAATGCTTTCGGGATGGCTGGACTTTGGCAGCATCGGCAGCTATTCGCTGTTCAGCTTCGGTTCGGGGCTTGACGTTCTTTGTCCGGCTTTAGAATTAAACTTGTACTTTTAGTTCATCAATCAGCAGCGGCTCCGGGCAGACGCAATACTTCTACAGAAAGCTCTGTTCGTTAGCAGTGCTGCTATGGCAGCTTTTCGATTCAAAGAAATTTTGTAGTTTTGATTAAACATTTTTATGGCAAGTGCATTAAAATATATGGTTGATGAAAACGGAGATAAAACTTCCGTTTTAGTTCCAATAAGAACTTGGGAGAAGATTAATAAAGAATATACTAAACTTCAAAATAAAGTGAAGGTTTTTACTGATATAAAGAAAGGCCTTTTAGAGGTAAAGGAAGCAAGAAAGTCTGGCAAGAAATTGCAAAACCTAAAAGATTTTTTGCGTGAAAGTAACAGTTAAGATTACGAAATCCTTTAAAATCGCCGCAAAACCTCTGCTAAAGAAATATCAATCTCTATCTAAAGATTTATTGAATCTTGAAAAAGCTCTTTTAATTACACCCAGACTTGGTACTCCTCTGGGCAAGGAAGCCTATAAAATACGCCTTAAAATTACAAGTAAAGGAAAAGGGAAAAGTGGCGGGGCAAGAATAGTCTCATTAGTTGAAACCACTTTGATCGGATAATGCCGAATCAATTTCAGAAGAAGAAGTAATTGTTAACCTGCTAACTATATTTGTTAAAGGAGATGTTGACAACATTTCTGATAAAAAACTAAAAGACCTAATCCAAAATTTCAAAATAGACTAAAAAAGCACCACTGTTGCTGGCGTTCTGCCGTTGTTGGTGTTGAGCGCAGATATGTATCCTGGCTTCGCCAACAACAATTTAGTACTTAAACTTTTATATCAACCCCTATACATTCCTGTTGGTATTTTGCCACTCACAAACACACAGCAACGGCGATTGAGAATACCCAGCAACGGCACCCCGCAACCTCGAACGCCGTTGTTAGTGTTGAGCAAAGGCAATGTGTTCGGCTTCACCAACAACAATTGCATATTTGAACAACAATTCATACATTAAACTTATTCTTATACCCTCATACTAACATGAAAAATATCATCACCGGATATCCTAATTTCTTTACAGCAACAAACCTGGAATGGAAAAAACTGTTAGCGCCGGATAAATACAAAGATATTGTTGTAAACAGCTTGCACTTTCTTGTACGGGAGAGTCGCATCATCTTAAACGCTTTTGTTATTTTGCCCAATCATTTACACCTGATATGGCAAATGAAAAGCAGATATAAAACAGACGCCGTCCAAAGGGATTTTTTAAAATTTACAGCTTAGCGGATTAAAGCGGATTTGTTAAAAAATCATCCCCAGGTATTGAATCACTTTAAAGTAAATGCAAAAGACAGGAAATACCAGTTTTGGGAAAGAAACCCGCTGAGTATTGAGCTTAGAACCAACACAGTGTATGAGCAAAAACTGGATTATATTCTACTGTTGTTGGTGAGGCACATTCACATAACACCCAACAACGGCACCTAAATTTTCGAAGGCGGGTGAAACACCGCCTGTAGCGGAAATAAATTTCCGGGATAACATTACAAATAAAAAAACACTGCTGCTTTTAATGTATCCAATCTCATCTTCTGGCACACATTACTCCGTGCCAGCATTTCAAATAACAGTGGCTCCGGTGAATGTTTTATATATCCGGCCGAAGCATTAGTAATAAATATTTATTTTTTTAGGGGGTAACATCTGTGTATTTACGGGCTATAATTATTGGGATAGCAGTTCAACAACAAACAGGCAAAACACGTATAATTAAGGCAACCTCATGATAGCTTACGATCCAAAGTCGGAGAAGCAGAACAACGACATGAAATAAGAAAGTATGCATCAGGGATGCTGAAAACTGATCAGAGTAGGCGCAAAGCAAAATTTACATCAATGAAATCAGGTTTTTTAAAGATAGCTTTCGCAAAAAGAAAGGCTTTTCTTATCACACTCATTTGTATGGGTATTTCTTTTTCATCTGTTCATTCTGCCGACAGAGAAATTGGCGGTTACGTAGACAGGGCGGAAGATCGGTTTGTAAGGAATGTATGGAATTTTATCAAGAATTTTCAGGGCTGGCAAAATATTGGTAACAACCGTTGGCAGGAAGTACAATATTATTGGGGCGAACCATTTGAATTTGATACAAATCATCTTGATTTTGTAGATAAGATGGACCTCTCTTATGTGGCTGCACATGGTAGTTCATATTATGTACAAACAAATCAAAGTACCAGTGATGGTGTTGATTTGCGTACCGTACCCGGTTATGGAGATTTAGCCCATGGCAGTGGCGATCTTGAATTCCTGATTATCGAATCCTGCTCTACGGTAGCATCAGCACCGGAAGCGCCTGCAAGCGGAGACTGGTGGACACCGTGGTCAACATTATTTCATGGCTTGCACCAGCTATGCGGCTTTAGAACACTCAGCTATTCTGATAATGGAATACCCAATCGTTATGCAAATAAATTAAAAGCTAATGGCGGTGTTTGGCAATCGTGGTTTAGTGCCGTTGATGGCGAAAGAACTTTTTATGATGACGGAACTTATACTGAATTTCCAGGGTATGCCAGTTGCATAATTTATACTACCACAGAAAATGACAGACTGGGCAATTATGTGGCTGCTGACCCTTATGGTACTACAAACATGAAAACAATATGGCAATATTAACGACTGTATTATTTCATGCAATTATTCATTATTATAAATAAAAAAATATGCGATTAAAATATTTGTTATACCTCACACTCATTTTCAGCGTTAACTGCTTTAATGCATGTAAATGCAATACAAAACAACAGGGAGGCGAAAAAGAACAGGTATATTTATACAGCTTTGAAAAAACGCCAGCGCTTACAGCCGATCATTCAAAACAATTGATCAGTGATTATCTTGGGATCAAAGATGTACATGACCTCACGCTAAACAAAGATGAAAACGTAGTTTACTTTGTTTCTGACACAGATGTAAATACAACATTTGAGCAAAATCTGAATAACGGCAATTTTGAATTTAGCAAGTCTCCTAAAGAATATGGCAATGTAATTCCAAAGCTTCCTTCAAAAGATGAAGCGGTAAAAATTGCTGAAAGCTTTATGAAAAGTAAAAATATTTTCCCGGGCAATGAATCTGAAATGAGGCTTATTCATAATGGTGGTGTAAGAGAACAGGCAGTGATAAACGGGCAAAAAGCAGGACCCGTTATTGATAAATTAATAACACTTACTTATAGCAGAACAATAGATAGTCTGCCCGTTATTGGGGCAGGTTCTAAAATCATCATTAACATTGGTGACAAAGGAGAAATAGTTGGTTTAAACAGGCGCTGGAGAGAATTAAATAAAAGCAGCGCAAAACAACTAACCACTCCTGAGGTGTTTACCCAGTCAGAAGCACAGGAGCAGGCAAAGCAACAGATACAAACTGAATTTGGGCAGGCGCCTTATGAAATAAGAAGCTCAGTAAAATCTTATTATGATAATAACGGTAATTACCTGCAGCCTGTGTGGGCCTTTAATGTAATGGTTTATTTAAACAGGCAGGATAAAAATGTGCAACCGGTAAAATATTTATGCATTATACCAATGCTTAAAAATACGCCTGAACAACTGCGGCTAAATGCCATAGATCCGAGAGCTAAAGAAATGATTAAGACGATTACCCCTAACAGCGACAGTACACATAACCAAAGAACGGGCGAAAAAAACAATGATTAATGTTTTGATACCTTGTTCCGGCTTCACCAATAACAATTGAGTTTCGATATGTTATTTCTTAAAAACCTACTGTTATTGGTGAGGCCAACTCACACAACCAATCCCATTCTCTTTACTGCAACAAACCTGGAGTGGAAGAAACTGCTGGAGCCTGATAAATACAAAAATATCATAGTAAACAGCTTACGCTTTCTTGTACAAAACCACATTATTTCAATGAAACAGGTATAGATGACTTTGGATTATTACATGCTATAAGTCATAATACTTTTCTTTTTCTCCCTACGGTTGTTGATATGGCCAACTCACAAACATCAATAATATCATACCGAAAGTCTTCAGTTTTTTTATTTATTACCTGATAAAATTTCTTTTACATTAAACCGTTTATACCTTGTATAGTCAATACTTAAACCTTTTGAAATGAGAAACCGTCATTTGTTTATACAGGCAAGTTTAATAATAACTGTTTTGATACTATCCGGCTGCTCAAAAAATACGCCGCCTGATACTGAAAAAACGTATCGCTTTTCCGAAAGCATTAAAGTAGACGGCATTGACCGGGCTTATACATTAAATCTTCCCCCGGGCTATTATGAATCTTCAGGCTTCTCATTGGTTATTGCCATGCATGGAGGAGGAGGAAACTCATCACAGTTTGAAAACACATCAAAACTTACCGAAAAAGCTGATGCTGCGGGGTTTATAGTAGTGTATCCGGAAGGTACAGGGGCTATCAATACATGGAATGCCGGGGCATGCTGCGGAAGCGCAGTAACCAATAAGATAGATGATGTTAAATTCATCAGTCAGTTGATTGATCATTTATTGGCTAACTATAAAATCAATCCTAAAAAGGTATATGCAACCGGCCATTCTAACGGAGGTATGATGAGCTACAGGCTTGCATGCGAATTGTCGGACAAAATTGCAGCTATTGCACCTAATAGTTCTACAATGGTAGTAAATGGTGATTGTACGCCTTCCCACCCCGTTCCTGTTCTGCACATGCATTCAAAGCTTGATGAAAATATAGTGTATACCGGCGGCTATGGTAATGGTATAAGTGGTGTATATTGCCCGCCGCTCGATTCGGTGCTTAACGTTTGGAGTGTAAACAATGGTTGTACTGCTCCTGCACAGGTAGTGGTTTCCAACAGCAAGTATACTTTTAAAAAATGGGATCAGTGCAGCGATAACTCCTCTGTTCAATATTATCTTACCGAGGATGGCGGACACGCATGGCCGGGAGGTTTGCCCGGCGGCCCTGATGGTGATATTCCATCCTCATCTATTAACGCAAACGATTTGCTGTGGGAATTCTTTCAGCACTACCAGTTACCATAACCAATTTATATTTACATGCACTTTACGGCGTTGCCGGTGTTAAGCACAGGCAACGTGTTCCTGCTTGGCCAGCAACAATTGCGTATTTGGGCGCATCCCAAATTTTCGCTTCATATGTAGTTTGCCCTCATGCTGCTTAACCCTAAACGAGCGAAAATTTGGAATATGCACGCATATTTAAACGATATTGTATACATTAGCGTTACAATCATTTCAGCATATTCTTTTTTGTACAAATTATACGTTACAAGTTTTACTATTTTATTTCGTAACGGTGAGGTTTTATACAACTATACAACAAATAACTATACCAAAAGCAATAGCTGTTAAAGCATGGCAGTTTGCTAATGCCGTAAATTCCACCACAGATTACAGCGATACAAATCAAAAAGATTTAAAAAAAATTCGCCTCGATCACTTTGTCAGCAAACTTGGTGAAGAAGCTGTATATGCTGTATTAACTAAATTTGGAAACATTACACAACCCGACTATAACATCTACACTGCAGAACAAAAATCATGGAACGATGACTTATATTTTGAAACTACAGGCATTGCTGTTAAGACGATGTTGAGATCAGCAGCGAACCGTTTTGGGTTGTCATGGGTGTTCCAGTCTGGCGCTCCCCGCCGGGATATTATTTTAGATAAGCCTGAAGCGTGGGTGTTTTTTGTTGAATGTGATGACACCGGGCTACACAATAAGTTATATAAACTTTATGTGTATCCACCATACCAGGTTAAAGAGTTAAAATTCGCAGACCCTGTATTAAAGAAATTAGTTGGACACAAGCTGGTTGTATATGCGAATCAATTACCTATTCTCCCGGTTAGTGATAGTAAATACCAGGTGCCTGAATAATTTTCAACGCCGTTGTTGGTATCAATTTTCTGTTCAAAAGTTTTTTTAAAAATTTAAATTGCTTTTGTTTCCTGTATAAAGTTTCCTTATTTCATAACTTAGATTATGCGATTATTAATCTTGAGCATTTTATTGTTTTCAAATATTTTCTCAAAAGGGCAAGATCAATTAAAAGAAGTGGATCATTTGCTGGATTCTGTCTTTGCGAAAGACAAGCCCGGTATTGCTGTAGCAATTGTGAAGGATGGTAAAACTATCTTCTCCAAAGGATATGGTTTATCCAATATTGTTACCAAGAGCAAAATAACAGCGGCGACTAATTTCAATATCGCCTCATTAACCAAACAATTCACTGCGGCGGGCATGCTTTATTTGCAGGAAAAGAAACTGCTGAACCCCGAACAGAACATCGATCATTATTTCCCTCACATGAACAAAAATGTATCTGAAAAAGTAACAATCCGCCAATTACTTACACACAGCTCCGGCATTACAGACCATTATGATTTTGTAAAAATTGAAAAAGGAAAACACGGCTATGCAAAGCAGGTATATGAAGCCATCAAAAACAAAGACAGTTTTTATTTTGCGCCGGGTAGTTCATTCCGGTACAGCAATACGGCTTACTGTTTATCTGGACTTGTATTGGAAAAAACAAGTGGAAAAATTTATAAAGATTTCATCAGGCAAACTTTTTTCTCTCCACTTAATATGAACCACAGTACCGTATGGAATGAGCAGGAAAAGATTTATAACGCAGCCACAGGTTATAATAAAGACAGCGCCACAGGAAAATTTATAAAATCACAAGCTGAGGAAAATGTTTTCTTCTCAACAGAAGGTGATGGCGCTATCTATACTTCTGTAAACGACTATGTAAAATGGTTTCAAAGTTTGCAAAATGCTGCAATATTGAACCGGGAGGATATTGCGCTTGCCCGCTCTATACAAAACCCCATACCAAATCAAAATAATTTGGGGTATGGCTATGGCTGGTTTGTAAATACACGCCAGCAACCCGCTTATGTTTATCATAGCGGCGGTAATGGAGGATTCAGAACTTACAGCTTTTCCATCCCGGAGTTAAACTATCTCGTAGTAATATTTGCAAACAGAAACGATATAAATATTGAGCAGGTTGTAATGCAGATCAACCAAATACTATTGCCTCATTTACCAGCTTTGGTTCCCGTTGAAGTGCTAACATCATAATTTGTAATATAGAGGTGAGCAAGAAGCGCTCATAAAAATAATTTCCCCCGCTTCACGTAAAAGAATAGCATTGTAATAAATAAAAACCTGCGTATATTCAGATGATTAATAAAGCAGCCATCATGAATCTTAAAAACCTGTTTGCCCATTTCTTTGTTCTTGGTTTTCTATCAATACAGTTACATGCTCAAACATCCAGTCAACCGGTTCGCGTAATAGTAATTGGCGCTCATCCTGATGATTGTGATCTTGATGCAGGAGGCACTGCTATTTTATTTTCGCAGATGGGATGCGCGGTTAAATTTTTATCTGTTACCAATGGAGATGCCGGGCATCAAACCGAAGGTGGCGGTGCATTGGCGAAAAGAAGGGCAGCAGAAGCAAAGGAAGCAGGTAAACGCTTTGGAGTAGCATATGATATTCTTGATAATCATGATGGCGAGCTGGAACCGGGGCTGGCTGTACGTTTACAAATCATCCGTAAAATCAGGGAATGGAATGCAGACATTGTAATTGCTCCACGACCCAACGATTATCACCCTGATCACCGTTATACCGGTGTGCTCGTTCAGGATGCTGCTTATATGGTAGGCGTGCCCAACGTGGTGCCTGATGTAGCACCGCTTAAAAAGAACCCCGTGTTTTTGTACTCCTACGATCATTTTAAAAAACCCAACCTGTTTACACCGGATATTGCAGTAGATATTACTGCTGTTTACGACAAAAAAATATATGCCCTGGATGCACACATTTCGCAGTTTTATGAATGGCTTCCATGGATAGGTGGCTACGCAGACCAAGTGCCTGCAGCAGCCACTGACAGGATAAAATGGTTGGCAACATGGTATGACCGCCCTTTGCAACCAGAGGTAAAAACAGCATTAGAGAAGTATTATGGCAAACAAAAAGCCGCAACAGCAAAGTATGCAGAAGTATTTGAAATATGTGAGTATGGCGCCCAGCCGGATGAAAAAACAATCAAAAGATTATTTCCAATGCTTGGGAAGTAATATAATGTTGTTGAGGTAAAGCTGCTATTCTTTCTTTATCTCTTCTGTCCTTCTTCCAGCTGCCCGGCGCTCGGCCGGCGTAAGTTCATATTCCCAGGAATTATTGTACACTTTAAAAGAAGCACTATCCAACAATTGATGCAGCGAAATTTTTTCATCTATATAATCAGCCAATGCTTTAAATGCCTTTTTATTTTCTTTTTTCAAAATCAACAGGCAGGCATTGGTTCCGGCTTTGGTAGCAATTGGTACCCCGCCACCTAATTCAGCCCAATGGCCGCCAAGCAAAAGGTTTTTTACCGGCGTTTGATAATGGGCTATTTTGTCCTGCATATTTTTCTTGCCGGGCTTTGCTCCCATCATCGTACCATTTTTATTGCCGGTATAACGGTAATGCGTAACCGGTGTTGCCACATCATAAAAAAGAATGTGAGAACGTAAAGTTGGCACCAACAATTTCTCCACCCTGGCGATAATTATTTCAGCCATTTCTTTTTTTAGTTCACGATAGGCTTCGTTGCGTATATATTCTCCTTTATCATTGCGTGTTGTAAGCCAGTTGTTTTTATAATCCATTATAGCCGGCATAAATAAAGTCAGTGTACCACATCCTTCGGGTGCTAAGGATTTATCGCGGCAGGATGGTGAAAGAATAGTTATTTCCGCAGTATGCGGGTCGCCGTTATTGTGCGCATCAAACGGACTTGTTTCATCAACCAGGTGAACCAATTCCTCTCCAAAGCCCAAAGATTCTACAGTACAATCCAGCGCTATTGAAATGGTTAACGATGAACTATATAGTTCAGCCCGCCTGAGTTTATTTTTCAGCTTTTCGGGAACAGCATGAGCAGGCAACATTTTCTCATATAAAGTTTCTATATCGCATGCCGCTATAACATACTTACTGTTGATTTGCTTAACCTCTCCCCTGCGGTTTATTTTTACACCGGCGCAAACATTATCATTCACCAATATTTCTTCAACACAGTATTGAGTCATAACATGATTTCCATAATACTCAACTATATGTTGCAGCCACATAGGAATTACCTGCCCACCACCTTTAGGCGGACATTGAAAATCGTTTGCATAAGACCAACCTATCGGCACCATACAACCAATCAGTTCTGTTTCTGACGCAAATATTTTGTGCAGTTTTTCATCTTTAAAAAATTTATTCAACCCTTTTTTCAATCCTTGTTCTCCGCTATAAGATACAAAGGGTATAAACGGCATTACTACTTTAAGCAGGTTTATTTTACTCAGCATTTTAGCCGGAAAACTCATCGTTTCTTCAGATCGGAATATGCTGCCTAACATGGTAAGAGAGGTACCAATTTTTTTTGCGCTGCGAAAAAATCGCATCAGCCCTTCTTTTTCATGCGGAAAATCTTTGATTAGCCGGTCGCGTAGTTCGTCGGGATTGTTGGTTAAAAGATAATCAAAGTTATTGCCTTTATATCTGCGTGTACGCTCCAGCGTTATAGCCCGGGGAAAATCGTTGCCCAGCACTTTGAATATTTTTGTTACCGCGCCCTGTTCATTGTATTGGTTTAACCAGTGTATAGCTGTATCGAATATAAAATCTTTACGCCTGAAACCGGCAAGATAGCCGCCTACATGCGGCTCTTTTTCGAGAATGCAAACCGAGAAGCCACATTTGCTTAGTAATGCACCGGCTGTAAGCCCGCCTATTCCGGCGCCAATTATAATAACGTCATAAAACTCATTAAAAGCTTTTCCAGGCTGTTTCATTGCAGAAAATTACTAAACAGCGGTTGTATTTCAAATTTTGACACCTTTATTCTCAAACGTTTTCTATTTCCACAGCGGTTCTACTCAATTTATCAGAACAGCAATCAATGTGCATTTCTGTCAACACCCTGTCTTTGCAACATCCAGCCCGGATATTCGGAAGGGATTTTGCTTACTTCATCTAATTTTTGCAGTTCATCTTTTGTAAAGGTTATATCAACCGCTTTCAGGTTATCCTCTAACTGACCTGTTTTTTTAGCGCCAATGATTACAGTAGTAACCACAGGCTGATGCAGCAACCATGCAATAGCAAGCTGCGCAACAGAAACATTTTTTTCTTTTGCAATAACTTCCAGCACATCAATTATATCAAAGGCTCTTTCTTTATTCACCGGTGGAAAATCAAAAGCAGTTCTTCTTGAGCCCTGCTCTGTTTCACCGCTTCGTGTGTACTTACCACTTAAAAATCCGCCGGCAAGCGGGCTCCAAACCATCAACCCTACTTTCTGATCCGTAAGCAGAGGAACAAGCTCTCTTTCCAAATCTCTTCCGGCAATAGTATAATATGCCTGCAGCGATACAAAAGCCGATTTATGATTATACTGCGCATAGCCTAATGATTTCATTAACTGCCATGCGGCTAAATTGCTGCAACCCACATAACGCACTTTGCCACTCTGCACCAACCTGTCTAAAGTGTCAATAGTATCTTCCAGCGGGGTTTGCGCATCATAGCCGTGTATCTGGTATAGATCTATATAATCGGTATTTAACCTGCGAAGGCTTGCTTCTATTTCTGTATAAATGTGTTTACGGGTAAGACCAATTTCGTTAGGCCCTGGTCCCATTTTGCCTCTTACTTTTGTTGCAATTACAAGGTTATCGCGGTTAAGCCCCAAATTTCGTATAGCCTTTCCCGTCATTTCTTCCGACAATCCTTCTGAATATACATTAGCAGTATCAATAAAATTAATGCCGGCATCAACCGATCTTTTCACAAGATCATCAACCGGTTTCTGTTCCAGTGTACCTATGGCTGTCCACATTCCTTTGCCGCCAAAAGTCATTGTGCCAAGACATAATTCAGAAACCTTTAATCCTGTATTTCCTAAAATTTTATACTTCATACCATTTTATTTTTTATTGTATATAGGGTTCCGAACCTTTAAAAGGTTCGGAACCCTCCCCGCTAAATTAGTGAGTTAGATTCTAAATCTTGAAAGATTCGGAACCCTTGCCCAAAGAAAATACATTAAGCCAATGGTGTGTTTATTTAATTGCAGATGCTTACCACTTACTACCTACTACTTACCACTCACTACTTAACACGCTCTCCTTACTACTTACTTCTTACCACTTACTTCTTAGTTACTGCAGTTACCGCCAGGCGTACATGTAGCACCTGTTCCAATTTCGGTTAATGCTACAGGTTGATCTTTGTGCCAGTCTTCATAAGATTGTTGTAAAGCCTGTGAAAAAACTTCCGGCGGCTGCGCTCCGGATACAGCAAACTTCCTGTTGAATACAAAAAAAGGAACACCTCTTACTCCAATCTGCGCCGCCTCATTTATATCGTGTTGTACACTTTCGTTATATGCATTGCTGTTCAGCATTTCCTCCACTTTCATTTCGCTCAATCCAATATCTTTTCCAAGCTCCTGTAATACGGCGCTATTACTTACATCTTTTCCTTCGGTAAAATAGGCACGAAACAAACGTTCTTCCGCCGCATCTCCCAGGCCTTTTGTTTTAGCCAGTTGTATTAACCTGTGTGCGTTAAAAGAATTGGCAACCACTGCCTGGTCAAAATTATATTCCAACCCTGCATCTTTTGCCATATCTGTAACCTGCTTATGCATGTCAACAGATTGCTGATATGAAATGCCTTTACTTTCGCTCAGATACTGGTACAGGTTTTTACCATCGCCAGATTTTATATTCGGGTCAAGTTGAAAACTGTGCCATTCTAATTCAATATTATCGGCAGCGTTAAAAGTTTTCATTGCAGATTCAAACTTTCTTTTACCGATATAGCAGAATGGGCACATAATATCGCTCCATATTTCCACTTTCATTTTTGCAGAAGTATTGCTCATGATCTTATTGTTTTACAGTTCCCTTCACAAACATAAAGTTATCTTTTAAATAAGCACCGGCCCATAACAAGGCGATGAATACAAGTGCAGGTGCCCCTTTTCCGCCACTTACTTCTATAGCTGCGGCTCCTCCAAGGTAGGAAAGCAGGAAAAAGAACCCGATTTTCCAGGTTTGGGGTATCCACAATAAGGCTACAAAAATCAGTTCAGCAGCACCGAGTACGCCTATCAGTGACCCATAACCAATTTTGGATAACCCGGTAACCACTTCTTCACTGCCTGACAGTTTCATTATTCCGCTGAATACTACCATCAGGGACGGAATAGCCAGTAAAATGGTGGATAGTATTTTTGTTGTTTTGTTCGACATATGCTATAATTTTTTATAGCACAAAATTCCGGAATATACTTTATTTTTGAAAGTGGTTCCCATCTGGATAGTACTTTCCCGCAGGAAACTACATGTTTTAAGCCAGTTATATGAATAAGAAAATAACTCCCGCAAAAATGCCGGACAAATGCACAAGCCATTTAAGGGCTATTCACGATACTTTAGATATGCTTAACGGTAAATGGAAGATCACGATTATCGGCGCTTTAAGTTTTGGAAAAAAAAGATTTATGGAACTGCAACGTGAGGTAAGGGGCATTGGTTCAAAAATGCTGAGCAAAGAACTTCGTGATCTTGAAATGAATGAGCTGGTTAAAAGAACAGTGTACGATACCAAACCTGTAACGGTTGAATACGAGTTAACAGATTATGGCAAAACCCTGCAGTCTATTATTAACGAAATGGCTAAATGGGGTACACAGCACCGCAAACGGATAATGAATGTGATAGGAAAGAAAGAAGAAGCGTATGTATAGCTATCCGGGTAAATCATTATGGCAGATATCAACGATATTATTTTTGCAGGCGGTATCATTGCCACTATAATATTAATTGCCTGGCGAAATAACAGGTATAAAAACACTATAGCCTCAACTGCAAATAATCATTTTTTACCTGATGATCTTTCACAGGAAGTAACACTGGTGTATGCTGGTGATGAGTTAAACTTTCCTGATGAAATAATTATTACAGTTCTTGAAAAATATTTTCCTTATTTCAGGGTTTTACCAGGCGAAAAAAAGAAAATTTTCCTGATGAGGATTAAAAAATTCATTTCGTCAAAAACATTTGTTATTCACAACAACAGCGGGTTCAGGGAAATGCCTATTCTCATAAGCGCTACGGCCATTAAACTAAGTATGGGACTGGAACGTTTCATGTTGCCACACTATACGCACATACATATTTTTCCGGTGGAGTTTTTGGGTTTACATCCAAACCTTCGTGTACTAACCGGCAATGTTTCCGGTAATAAAATCCATATTTCGTGGAAACATTTTTTAGAAGGTTATCAATTTCCCGAAGACGGGCAAAATGTAGGATTGCACGAGATGGCGCATGCTTATTACTACCAGAATTTTATAACCCGGGAAGATGTTGATAATAATTTCGCAGATCAACTTCATATATTTAATGATATCGGCAATACGATATTTGAAAAGGAAAAAAATAATACTACTCCTTTTTATTCATCTTATGGGTTAACAAATTTCCAGGAATTTTGGGCTGAAAGCGTGGAACTGTTTTTTGAAAAGCCTCTTTCGTTCAAAAATACTTATGGAGAACTATACTATGTTATGGTAAATATACTTAACCAGGATCCTTCGGGCGACATCCTTTTATGAGATGTATTAGTTAATGAAGATTACTATTATGTTGGTACTATGATTAATCATCCCATCGCATCCATCGCCTTCTTAACACTTCCATATTTCAGTAATATTTCTTTTGCTTCATCATAATTTTTAATAGCAGCTTTTTCCATCAATATCTTAACAGCTCTGTCAGTTATTTTATCGTTGATGAGTAATACGTTCACCATACTGTTATCTTCTACCCTGCCTAATTGTATCATGGTAGTGGTACTAATCATATCAAAAATCATTTTCTGCGCCGTTCCGCATTTCATTCGTGTGCTACCGGTAACAAATTCGGGGCCTGTAATTACTTCAACAGGTATGGCAGCCGCGGTGGCAATAGGAGAACCGGGATTGCTGACAATACAACCTGCTACAATATTATTGGCTTTGCATTGCTGCAATGCAGATAACACAAAAGGCGTTGTACCGCTCGCTGAAATACCTACCACAATATCTTTGGCAGAAATATGATGTTTGAGCAGTTCGTTCCAGCCGGCTTCTGTATCGTCTTCTTTTTCTTCTGGCGCTTCTATCAAATGCTCAAGCCCGCCTGCCAATATTACGTTCACTATTCCTTTTTCAATACCATAAGTGGTTGGCAACTCAATGGCATCTAACACAGAAAGCCTGCCACCGCTGCCTGCGCCGAGGTAAAACATTCTGCCGCCATCCCGCAGCTTCTCCACTATCGCGGTAATAAGCCTGTTCAATTGCGGCAAAGCTTTCTCTATGGCAATGGCTACCTTTTTATCTTCCTTATTAATACTGGCAGTCAGCTCTTCGACAGACATCTTTTCAAGGTGCCTGTATAATGAGGGTTGTTCGGTTATACGTGTCATTTGAAATTTGAGATTTCTGATTTAAGATTTCTGATTTGAAATTCGAAGCTGTTCGTTGCAGGACAATCTCAAAATTTCAAATCTCAAATAAAGAGAAGACCGGGAATACCTTATACTGGTTTTTATGCTTAAAATAATTCCGGTTGATTATTATCGTCTGTTTTTTTCTTCTCCCATTCCATTTCCGTGCTTTTGGAATAGTCGGCGAGTTTTGCGCCAACTGCTTTCCAGCCCATCACTTCAACCACTTTGTTTACTTTAATTTTTGCCTTTCTAACCTGTGCTCCTCTCCCGCTCTGCATAACGAGTATCGGTTCTTCATCGGTAGTTACGGCTTCCAGCACATTGCCCTCACCTTCTTTTATAAAGAAAAATTTATTGCGCAGCGTGGTTGTTTCAATTTTAAAGCGCTTAATGTTGTACTGCAATTTTTCTTTGTCAAGATACACAGCGGTTACAATTTTTTCAGGATTAAATTTCTCAATCAGCAACACTTTATCACCATCAAAACGCTGCGTAAGTTCAGTATCAGATATTTCGTAATTACCGGTGTTATATACTACCAGCAACCGATCTTCTGATTCAAAAGAGCCGATGTATTTTCCTTTTTCCTCTGTGTTCAACCTTCCGAAAGTATTGTCGAACCACAGTTTTCTGCCACTCAGTGTACTTCTTCCTGCCTCTTTAAACTTCACATTTTTTACCGGGTACTTGGTAACCTGGTTGCCCAGGCTTCCTCTTCCTTTTATCTCCATTTCTTCAAAATAAAAATCAAATTCTTTATTCCTGGCAGAAGCATTGGGGCTTAATATAATCTTTACTGTTTCTGCTTCCCCGTTAGGATTTACAGAAAAATAATGCACCTTGCTTTTCTCGGAGCCTTTGGTAAGGTCATATTCTTTATCTCTTGTTATGCCCGTAACATTAAACCGTTTGGCATAACTAACGCCGGATTTACCATCCAGGTAAATCATGTTATATGTAGTACGCTCATCATTTTTTTGAAAGACAGCCACGTGCAGAATATCCTTCCCGATAAATACTTTATCTGCCGCTTTTACCACTTTCATTTTACCACCTTTGGTAAATGCAATAATATCATCCAGGTTAGAACAATCTGCTATAAATTCATCCTTTTTCAACCCGGTACCGATAAAACCTTCCACACGGTTTACATACAATTTCGCATTGGCAATAGCCACCTGTTTTGCCTGTATTGCTTCAAATAATTTAATCTCCGTTTTGCGCTCCCTGCCTTTGCCATATTTTTTCAGGAGATTTTCATAATACGCTACGGAAAAATCTACCAGGTTATCCAAATCAAACTTAACCTGTTTAATATCCGCATTAATACCTTTTATCTGGTCATTCAGCTCATCTATATCCAGTTTATAAATTCTTCGTACAGGCTTTTCCGTTAGTTTCACAATATCTTCCCGCGTAATATCTCTTCTTAATTGCTTTTTAAAAGGCGTAAAGGCTTTGTCTATTGCTTCCAATACTTTTTCCCAGGTTTCATGTCTTTTTTCTAACTCTTTATAAATTTTCTCTTCAAAAAATATTTTTTCAAGAGACGTATAATGCCATTTCTCCTGGAGTTCTGCAAGTTTTATTTCTAACTCCCTGCGTAAAAGTTCCTTTGTGTTATCTGTAGCAGTGCGCAGTAATTCATACACACCAACAAACCTTGGCTTATGATCAACAATAACACAGGCGTTGGGTGAAATACTTACTTCACAATCCGTAAACGCGTATAATGCATCAATGGTAATATCCGGGGAAATGCCGGGAGCAAGATCAACCTGTACCTCAACATCAGCAGCGGTATTATCCGTTACCTTTTTTATTTTTATTTTGCCCTGGTCGTTTGCCTTCACAATAGAATCCATCAATTGCGCGGTAGTTACACCGTAAGGCACGTCTTTAATAATCAGTGTTTTTTTATCAAGCTCTTCAATATGCGCCCGCACTCTTACCTTACCACCTCTTTTACCGTCATTATAGTTGGTAACGTCAATCATACCGGCAGTTTGAAAATCGGGGTATAACTCAAACTTTTTGCCGCGCAAATATTTTATAGAGGCTTCTATCAACTCACAAAAATTATGGGGCAATATTTTGGTTGATAAGCCCACGGCAATACCTTCCGCTCCCTGTGCCAGCAGCAAAGGAAATTTCATGGGCAGGGTAACCGGTTCATTTTTTCTTCCATCATAACTTAATTGCCACTCCGTAGTTTTTGGATTGAAGGCAACTTCTAAAGCAAATTTGCTAAGCCTTGCTTCTATATAACGGGCGGCAGCAGCGTCATCGCCAGTTCTTACATCACCCCAGTTTCCCTGCGTTTCAATCAACAAATCCTTTTGCCCCATGTTTACCAGGGCATCACCAATAGACGCATCGCCATGCGGATGATATTGCATGGATTGCCCAATGATATTCGCCACCTTATTAAAACGCCCGTCATCCATTTCCTTCATGGCATGAAGAATACGGCGCTGAACGGGTTTTAACCCATCTTCAATCGCAGGTACAGCACGCTCAAGGATTACATAAGAAGCATAATCCAAAAACCATGTTTTGTATTGCCCCTGTATGCCGGATTCATTTTCTAAAAAATTGTCTTTCATAATATTATTCACTTACGGTTTCAGTAACTGCTGCTTTTGTCTTTATTTCAAAATCCTTCATATTTTTCACCTCACCCTGCACATCATATTCTCCTTTCTCAATCAGCTTTTTCAGTCGCCATAGCAGGTAGGCATCACCGGTAGTATGTTTGCTTTTTGAAAGAAAATGAGCAATGACTTTATTACCTTTCTGCCAGTCTTTTGTAATATATTTTTTCAGGTCGGCATCATAAAAATCATCGTTATACTGTACCAGTTTTTTTCCGCCTTCCAATATACGCACGGCTTTGTTTTCATTACTGAGTTTAATCCATTCATCAGGGTCTACTTCAAACTCGCTTAATGTAATGGGGCGTGCTAATTTTTTTGCTTTAATAAATTCCTTAGGCGGAATTACATGCAGCCATTCCGGGTAAAAAATATTTCCCTTTTCATTAATAAAAGGCAGGTTATTCAAATAAAGAATCAACACGCGCCCCTGGAATTCTTTCATATAATGCAGCAGCCAGTAATAACCGCTTACATCATGTTTATTCTGCGCTGCCCAAATCCAAACTTTTTCCTCTGGATCACGACGTAAGGTGCCCACCAGGGTTGCCACGGTATCATAATCATTCACGGAACCGTCATCAGCCTTTCCGTTTAAATCGCCGCCAGCCAGCACTTCACTCCACCAGGCTTTTCTTGCAGCTATTCCTTCACTCATATATAAATTTGAAACAGGACCAACTGCATAATCATCTTTTATCTGTATCACATTTCCCTGCAGGGTTTCATCAAGCTCAATAGCTTTATTCAACACGTCAACATCGGCTTCGTTAAATACAATGTGTATCATGATCGGTTTGTTGTTTATTGTTTGTTGTTGCGGGTTGCAAGTTTCAGGTTGCAAGTTTCAGGTTTCAGGTTATAAGCTTTGCAGATCTTGTAAATTCAGTAACAGGTTTATAGTTTAAATACCTGTAACTTGAAACCTGTAACCATCTTACCGCTTACTTCTTACTACTTACTTCTTACCACTTACTTCCTACCACTTACTTCCTACCACTTACTTCCTACCACTTACTTCCTACCACTTACTTCTTACCACTTACTTCTTACCACTTACTTCTTACTACTTACTTCTTACTACTTACTTCTTACTACTTACTTCTTACTACTTACTACTTATTACCACTATTTACTTTCCCCTTCCGCCAAATCAATCTCCACTCTTAAATTATCAATAATAAATTCCTGTCTTTCCTGGGTATTCTTGCCCATATAATATTCCAGCAATTGCTGCAAATGTGTTTCGGGCATTACCATCACCGGTTGCTTGCGCATATCTGAACTGATGAATTTTACAAACTCATCCGGAGAAATTTCACCCAATCCTTTAAACCTGGTGATCTCAGGTTTACTTCCTAATTTTTTAGCGGCTGCCTGCTTTTCCACTTCGTCATAACAATAAATGGTTTCCTGTTTGTTTCTTACGCGGAATAAAGGCGTTTCCAATATATATACATGCCCGTTCTTTACAAGATCAGGGAAAAATTGCAGGAAGAAGGTAAGCAACAGCAAACGGATATGCATACCGTCTACGTCGGCATCTGTTGCTACAACAATATTGTTATAGCGCAAACCCTCAATACCTTCTTCAATGTTCAGTGCGTGTTGCAACAGGTTAAACTCTTCATTTTCGTACACCACTTTTTTGGTAAGGCCAAAACAGTTTAACGGTTTACCACGCAGACTAAACACCGCCTGCGTTTCCACATCACGGGCTTTGGTAATAGAGCCGCTTGCAGAATCACCCTCAGTAATAAAAATGGTACTATCCAATTGCCTTGCATGAAAATCTTCTTTGCCCTTACCTGGAGGCTCATCATTTAAATGTATGCGGCAATCGCGCAGTTTGCGGTTATGCAGGTTGGCTTTCTTTGCTCTTTCATTTGCAAGCTTTTTTATGCCTGCCAGCTCTTTGCGTTCTCTTTCACTTTGCTCAATGCGTTTTTTCAGCGCATCTGCAGTGGCTGGATTTTTGTGCAGGTAATTATCTAACTCTTTAGATAAAAACTCAAACACAAAATTCTTCATGCTTGTGCCACCCTCTTCTATGTACTGAGAACCGAGTTTTGTTTTTGTCTGGCTTTCAAACACCGGCTCCACCACACGCACAGCCACTGCTGCCACAATACTTTGCCTGATATCAGCAAAATCATAATCCTTTTTATAGAAATCCCTCACCACTTTTACAAATGCTTCGCGAAAAGCCTGTTGATGCGTACCACCCTGCGTAGTATACTGCCCGTTCACAAAACTGAAAATCTCTTCACCATAATCATTGTTATGCGTAATAGCAAGTTCAATATCCTCGCCTTTAAGATGAATAATAGGATACCTGAGTTCATCGGGGTTTGTTTTTCTCTGAAGCAGGTCTAACAAACCATTCTTACTTACATATTTTTTTCCATTGAAGCTGATGATTAAACCCGCGTTCAGGTAGCAATAATTCCAAATCAGGTTATCAATATACTCCTGCTGAAAATGAAAATTTCTGAAAACGCCTTCATCAGGTATAAAAGTTACCAGTGTGCCATTGCTTTCATCCGACTTGGCTTCCTTATGTTCCTTAATTAAAATACCTCTCTCAAACTCCGCGGTTTTTTGCTTACCATCTCTTACAGCGGTTACTTTAAAATAATTACTGAGCGCATTCACCGCTTTGGTACCAACACCATTTAAACCTACAGATTTCTGAAAGGCTTTGCTGTCGTATTTAGCGCCGGTGTTTATCTTGCTCACCACATCAACCACTTTACCCAGGGGAATACCGCGGCCATAATCTCTTACCGTTACGGTTTTTCCTTCAACAGTTATTTCAACCTGCTTTCCATAGCCCATCATATGCTCGTCAATACAGTTATCAAGCACTTCTTTCAATAATACATAAATACCATCATCGGCACTGCTGCCATCGCCCAGCTTACCGATATACATACCGGGGCGCAGGCGTATATGCTCACGCCAGTCGAGAGATTTAATGGAGTCTTCGTTATAGTCAAACAAATTCTGTTTCGCTTCTGCCATATCAATATTGGGTTGTAAAATGCGGCAAATGTATACTAATTATTTTAGTATTTTATAAACGCGGCAAATATAATAAAAGAGAAGAACAGATGCATTTCTGAATATGCACGCCTGTGAATATCCCGGTTAATGCCAGGCATATATATAACGGTTATGTATAACCGAAGTTGATAACAGAAATGCTTACCGCCACAGGTTTTGCTATACTCCATTAAAGTGTTAAAGCATTTTAACATAAGGGCGTTTTATTTTTTGGCACAGTAGTTGTCTTTATACCTGCATCCCATCTAATCTCACTCCTCGGAAAGAATAAATCAATTTATTAGATAAACATAAAAATTCCAGAGGTATGAAAAAAGCAAGATTAACATTGGCAGGCTTAGGTATTTTGACTGCCGGATTGTTCGCATTCAATGTAATAACAAATGGTTCTGTTAAAGGAACAGTGGCACCTGCAGATGCAGCAGTTAGAGCTTGGGCTATTTCAGGTACTGATACAGTTAAAGCAGATATAGCCAATGGTGCATTTGAAATAGGCGATGTTAAACCCGGTACTTACCAGGTAATTATCGAGGCCAAAGCTCCATTTAAAAATGCCGCTAAAGATGGTGTTGAAGTTAAAGATGGTGCAGCTACAGATGTAGGTGAAATCAAACTTGCACAGTAATCGGTAAAGTAGGTTATACGAGAGATAATTAATAATCTATCAGTGTAAAACCAACAAAAAGCAGTATTCATTAAGAGTACTGCTTTTGTTTTATTCGCGTAGAAACAAGGCATGCCTTGTCTCTACATATGCCTTAAATTTTTTCTCCCGCGTCTTTATCCACATACACAAAACAATTACCGTGGTTGCGTAATAAACTCGCAGGAACTTTGTTCGATATTTCTCCATTCAGCACCTGGTTAAGTATACCAGTTTTATGTTTTCCGCTCACTAAAAGAAAAATTGTTTTTGCTTCAAGCAGTAATTGCAAGCCAATGGTTATACCGGTATTAAGCAATGTTGCTTTATCAAAATATTTTTGTCCAACTTTTTTGGTGAGCTCATCAAGCTGAATAACATGTGTTCGTAATTCCGGGGATACACCCGGTTCATTAATACCAAGATGACCGTTCATACCAAGTCCAAGAATAGCAAGTTCAATTCCGCCTCTTGCATCAATAAAGGCTTCAGCTTTTACACATTCGCTTTTTAAATCGCCCGCTTTACCATCAAACAAAAAATATTTTTCTTTTTTTACCTGCAATGGGTTAAGAAAATATTTGTGCAGGTAATACCCGCAACTGCCATTATCTTCTTTATTTAATCCACCCCATTCGTCTAACCCAACAAAATAAGTTTGCTCAATATTTAGTTTACCTGCTTTATAATCTTCAGCCAGGTTATTATACATGCCTGTTGGTGTATCGCCTGATGGAATACAAACCAGGCAGCCTGGCTTTTGTTGTATTATTCTTTTAACATCGTTTGCCGCCCTGCGCGACATTGCAGCATAATCTTCAGAAATAATAATGTTCATAGACAAACCTTTGATTTAGTGTTTTTAAAAAACATATACATTTGAGGTGTAAGGTATAAAGCCTTACACCTTTTACCCTATACCATACACCTCAAAAATAAAACAATCAATATGAGAAATTTCATTTTAATTATTGCAGTATTTACTATTTCGGCAACCATCATTTCAGCAAATAATAAAGATCAGAAAATGTTACGTCACGTTGTACTATTTAAGTTTAAGGAAAGTGCTACTCCTGAGCAGGTAAAAAAAGTAGAAGATGCATTTAAAGCATTACCTTCAAAAATCAAAGAGGTAAAAGCATTTGAATGGGGCACCAACAACAGTCCCGAAGGACTGAATGAAGGTTTAACGCATTGCTTTTTTGTAACCTTCGCATCTGAAAAAGACAGGGAAGTATATCTGCCACATCCGGAACATAAAGCTTTTGTTGAAATATTAAAACCATATCTTGATAAAGCGGTAGTGGTTGATTATTGGGCAAAATAAAATGATGCCGGTTTAAACCATTAAACCTATAGGGTTTGCCGGGCTGAAGAGCAGCGCTGCAAACCCTATAGGTTTTTTAAAAAAATGTAAATGAATATAGAAAACAATAAAAATGAGGACGTGCATAAACTTGCCCTGAGCCAGGTAAGAATGGCTTTGGAAAAAATTTATGCAGGCGGTGGTAAAAAAGCCATTGAAAAACAATGGGAGAAAAACAAACTTACCGCAAGAGAAAGAATTGAATATTTATGCGATGCAGGAAAACCTTTCATAGAAATCGGGGCATTTGCGGGCTATGAAATGTATGAAGAACAGGGTGGTTGCCCGGCAGGGGGAACAGTTGCAGGTGTAGGCTATGTGAGCGGCAGGCAATGTGTTATTGTTGCCAACGATCAAACTGTAAAGGCAGGCGCGTGGTTTCCCATTACAGGCAAAAAAAACCTGCGCATGCAGGAGATTGCTATGGATAATAACCTGCCCGTCATTTACCTTGTAGATAGCGCAGGCGTATTTCTCCCGATGCAGGATGAGATATTTCCCGATAAAGAACATTTCGGACGCATATTCCGAAACAATGCCCGCATGAGTGCAATGGGTATTGTGCAGATTGCCGCGGTAATGGGCGCCTGTGTGGCAGGCGGCGCATATTTACCCATCATGAGCGATGAAACCCTGATGGTAAAAAATAATGGCTCTATATTTTTAGCCGGACCCTATCTTGTAAAAGCTGCCATTGGTGAAGAAGTGGATGCAGAAACACTCGGCGGCGCAACAACGCATACAGAAATAAGCGGTATAGCAGATTATAAATTTGACACCGAACAGCAATGCTTAGACGAAGTAAAAAAGATCATTTCAAAACTGGGAGTAAAAGAAACCGCGGGGTTGAACAGAATAAAAAGCATTAAGCCGAAAAAAGATCCGGCTGATATCTATGGTATGCTGCCCGCAGACCCAACCAGGCCTTATGATATGCTGGAGATCATTGAAAGAATGGTGGATAATTCTGATTTTGACCAGTATAAAAAAGATTACGGGCAAACTATTTTATGCGGTTATGCCCGCATTGACGGCTGGGCTGTTGGTATAGTTGCCAATCAACGTAAAGTTATTAAAAACAAGAAAGGTGAAATTCAGTTGGGCGGAGTAATATATAATGATAGCGCCGATAAGGCTGCACGCTTTATTATGAATTGCAACCAGAAAAATATACCACTGGTTTTTTTGCAGGATGTAACAGGTTTTATGGTGGGCAGCAGGAGTGAACATTCAGGTATTATTAAAGATGGGGCTAAACTGGTGAACGCTGTAGCCAATTCCATTGTCCCAAAAATTACTATTATCATCGGCAATTCTTTTGGCGCAGGCAATTATGCCATGTGCGGTAAAGCCTACGACCCGAGGTTTATATATGCATGGCCTTCTGCACGCATAGCAGTGATGGGCGGCGAGCAGGCTGCAAAAACATTATTGCAGATACAGGTAAGCGCACTGAAAGCAAAAGGAAAAGAAATTGATCCGGCAGAAGAAAAAAAAATATTGGACGACATCAGGCAGCGGTACGAAAAACAAACAACACCCTATTACGCCGCAGCACGGTTATGGGTAGACGCTATTGTTGATCCGGGAGAAACCCGGCAACTTATTTCCGAAGGCATTGCCGCGGCAAATCATAAAAAAAATACAGAACGTTTTAATTTAGGAGTGTTTCAGGTGTGAGGGAGGCGGGTTTATGGTTTATGGTTTGTAGTTTATGGTTTAGATGCACCTAAAACTTGTAACCTTGTCGAATACCTCGAAAACCGAAACTTGCAACCCCAAACTTCAAACTACAAACCTGATACCTGATACAATGGATTACCTGCAAAAAATAATAGGAGACTTTGAAGTTCATTCAGCAGAAGGAATTAAAGAATGTTTCCAAAATGGAGTTGATCCCAATCAATTTCATAAAGGCAAACCACTTATTTATGAGCTGATAAACATGTATCTCCGTGGCCCCGGATTTAAAAATTGTATTAAGGTTTTTGTAGATTTTGGTGTAGCGTTTGATGACAAAGTCTTATTAGCTGTTTTACTTGACGACTCATCTTCGCTCGAAAAATATTTAAACAATAATAAGGATCTGGTATTTAAAACATATTCTTTAGACTGTACCTTTACGCCACTACTTGAAGCAACACTTTTACATATTTGTGCGGAATACAATCATATTCACTGTGCAAAAATGCTCGTAAAATATGGCGCGGATATAAATGCAAAAGCAGGATTTGACAGCAACGGTTTTGGCGGGCAGACTCCTGTTTTCCATACAGTTAATCAACATGCGAATAATAGCATTGATGTAATGAATTTTCTTGTTGCTCAAAATGCAGACTTATCGTTAACTGTACCCGGCCTTATTTGGGGCAAAGGCTACGAATGGGAAACATTCATACCTTCAATTAATCCTGTAAGCTACGCGATGATGGGCTTGCTACGGCAATTTCAAAGAACAGAAAAACAGATTTATGAAGTAGTATCTATACTGTTAAAAGCCAAATACGGAATAGATTATTTCCCCATAAATATTCCGAATAAATACCTGTATGGTTAAATTGGCAAAAAATAACCGCTAATATTGCACGTGTTATATTAATTATGACTAATACGCATGCTTACAATCTGAAATTTGAAAACCGAAATTTAACATTATGACCATCTCCATATACCAGGCAGATGCATTTACACAAAAAGTTTTTGGCGGCAACCCGGCGGCAGTATGCCCGCTTGATGAATGGCTGCCCGATGATGTGATGCAAAATATTGCTATGGAAAATAATCTCGCAGAAACAGCATTCATTGTTAAAGAAAATGGAGGCTATTATATCAGGTGGTTTACACCAACTGTTGAAGTAGCATTATGCGGACATGCTACATTGGCTTCGGCGCATATCTTTTTCAATCATCTCGGGTATAGTGAAAATGAAATCAGCTTTAATTCAAAAAGCGGCTGGCTTAAAGTGAGCAAAGAAAAAAACGGGCAGCTCACCTTAGATTTTCCGGCAGATAATTTTGAAGTGGTAACCGATATACCTCCCGCTATTGCTGAAGGATTAAACATTGAAGTATCAAAAGTATATAAAGGCAAATTTGATTATATGGCGGTGGTTGATAATCAAAAAATCATTGAAGGACTTAAACCTGATTTTAAAACGCTTGCTACTATAAAAGCTCGTGGTTTGCTGGTAACCGCTCCCGGCAACGAAGTTGATTTTGTATCAAGAGGTTTTTTTCCACAGAGTGGCATTGACGAAGACCCGGTTACCGGATCTGCCCATACGCTGCTTGTGCCCTACTGGGCTTCGGTATTGAATAAGAACAATATGAAAGCCATCCAGCTTTCTGCAAGAAAAGGGCATCTTGATTGTGTGCTGGCAGGCGACAGGGTTTTAATGAGCGGCTATGCCATAACCTATCTGAAAGGAGAAATATTTATATAGTATGCAGCCATCTCTTATTATTTACACAGATGGCGCGGCACGCGGCAACCCTGGCCCGGGAGGATACGGCGCTATTTTGAAATGGGGTAATCATGAAAAAGAACTATCAGGCGGCTACAGGCTTACCACCAACAACCGCATGGAACTGATGGCAGTTATAGCTGCATTGGAAGCTTTAACCAAAACCAATCTTTCGATCACCATATATTCAGATAGTCAATATGTAGTTAGGGCAGTAAAAGAAGGTTGGTTGAACAACTGGATAAAAACTGATTTTAAGGGCGGAAAAAAAAATAAAGATCTCTGGAAAAAATATTACCAGCTTTCTTTAAAACATAGCATACAGTTTGTGTGGGTAAAAGGTCATGCGGATAATGCCTATAACAATCGCTGCGATATACTGGCAACAACGGCGGCGGATGGGAAAAATCTAAAGGCGGATGAGGGATATGAAAAGGATTAGGAAAATTTCAGAAATCACCACATAGACATATAGTAACATAGGCAGGCATAGCATTTTAATAAATACTGCACTATATGTTCTATGATCCTTATGTTCCTATGTGGCAAAATGTCAACTAAACAAATAACGAATCAGATGTTCAAACTAAAAGGAAAAGTTCAGCATTATGCATGGGGTGGCTATACCTATCTGCCACAATTATTAGGCGTAGAAAATCCGGAGTACAAACCATTTGCAGAATACTGGATGGGTGCGCACAGCAGCAGCCCATCGCTTGTGGAATGGGATAAAGACCATACTACAGCATTGAACAAACTTATTGAAGAAGATAAAACCAAATGGCTTGGCAACAGCGTAGCAAAAACATTTGGCGGTCTGCCTTATTTATTTAAGGTACTTGATGTAAAAGATATGCTTTCCATACAGGTGCATCCTTCGAAAGCAGAAGCCGAAAAGGGTTTTGCAAGAGAGCATGAAGCGGGTATTCCCATCACCGCATCTCACCGCAACTATAAAGATGATAATCATAAACCAGAGGTGATGATAGCGCTAAGCGAGTTCTGGCTGCTGCATGGATTTAAAGAAAAAAATTTATTACGGCAAACCCTACACGAAGTTCCCGAGTTCAACACCTTATTACCCATATTTGATAAGGAAGATTATTTTGGTTTGTATAAATATGTAATGGAGCTGCCGCAAGCCGAAGTAGACAATATGCTTGCGCCTTTGCTGAAAAAATCAGAAGCTGCTTATAAAGCAAATCAATTATCAAAAGCAGAGCCGGCTTATTGGGCATGCAAAACTTTGCCGGGTAACGATGATAAGTATAGTAATATAGATCGGGGTATTTTCTCCATTTACTTTTTTAATATACTGCAACTGCACCCGGGCCAGGCAATATTCCAGGGGGCGGGTGTGCCGCATGCATACCTCGAAGGACAGAACATTGAGCTAATGTCAAATTCAGATAATGTGCTGCGCGGCGGGCTTACGCCCAAGCATATTGATGTGCCTGAATTATTGAAACACACTTTGTTTGAAGGCGTTGTTGCCAATATAATGGATGGAGAAAAAAAAGGAGCAGAAACCATTTACTATTGCCCGGTACCGGATTTTATAGCAAGCAAAATTGAATTAACCAAAGATGAAAAATATATGCATACTGCCTTTTCAATTGAAATTGTTTTGGTAACAGAAGGAGAAGCAACTATTACAGCCGGCAATCAAACCATTCATTTATTACAGGGTGAAGCGGCAATGGCAGGAAACGCAGAAACCTATACTATTACCACCAATACAAGAACGGTATTATATAAAGCCGGCGTTCCCCAAAATTAAAAGCCATTAGGATGCAAGAAATCAATCCATTCTTTTTTATCTGCATAGCTGTAATATGCTTATTCATTTGTAACTGCAATACAGTAACAATTAAGCAGGAAGCTGCGGACAAACCAGCATTGCCATTATCCGGCACATGGAAATTATTAAAAGGTATTATCATCGATAAAGGAGATACAACAGTAACTGATTATACCGTAAACAAATCTTTTATTAAAATTATCAACGATAATCATTTTGCTTTTCTGCTGCACGATCTGAACAAAGGCAAAGATTCACTTGCCGCCTTTTCCGCAGGTGGCGGTAATTATTCTTTAAAAGATAGTTTGTATACAGAACATCTCGACTATTGCAACGACAGGCAGTGGGAAGGCAATAATTTCAGTTTCACCATTACTATCCGCAATGATACCCTCACCCAAACCGGCACTGAAAAAATTGAAGGCACTGATATAAACAGGCTGAATACGGAAATATATGTAAGAATAAAATAGGGGCACAATTATAATAATTATAGAACATGCTAAGCGAGCCTGCCTACAGGCAGCCACAGCAAGATATTCAGGCAACGAAATGCCCGGGCAATTATTTACCGCGTTTTAATTTTGCATAATCAAATACAATATTGCAGAAAGCTTTTACACCTACATCAAGCATGCTGTCGTCAATAAAAAAATCCGGTGTATGATGCGGCGCTGCTTTTGAAGGCTCCTGGTTTGCGGGCATGCCTCCCAGAAAGAAAAAGAAGGCAGGAGCTTTTTCTCCAAAAAAAGAAAAATCTTCGGCGCCTGTAGTCCAATCCGTTTCAACAACTTTGTCTTTACCGGCAGCAGTTTGCAAAGATGGAAGCATCTGCTGCACCAACTGCGGATTGTTGTAGGTAACGAGTGTTTTATTGTCTATAGAAACATCTACGGTTGCATTGCTTGCAGCGGCAATACTTTCAGCAGTATGTTTTATGCGCTCATGCACATCTTTATGCATTGTTTCGTCCAGTGTTCTTATTGTTCCTTCCATTACCAGTTCTTCCGGAATAATATTACTGCGAACACCGGCATTTATTTTACCTACGGTAATTACAACAGGCGCTTTGGTTAGTTCAGACTGGCGGCTTACTATGGTTTGCAGGCCATTAATAATTTGTGCAGCTACCACTATAGGATCAACACCACCCCAAGGTTGCGAACCATGAGACTGTTTTCCTTTTACTTTAATGGTAAACCAATCGCTGGCAGCCATAACAGCAGCAGATTTATATTTAATTACACCAACAGGAGTTTGTGAATTAATATGCAATCCAAAAATCGCTTCAACCTTTGGATTATCCATCACTCCCTCCTTAATCATTAAAGGCGCGCCACCTTCCTCATCACCGGGAGGGCCTTCTTCAGCAGGTTGAAAAATAAATTTAATGGTACCGGAAAGCTGGTTTTTCATTGAGCTTAACACAGATGCTGTGCCCATTAAAATAGCCATATGCGTATCATGCCCGCAGGCATGCATAACCGGCACATTTTTTCCCAGGTATTCACCAACTGCTTTAGATGCAAAGGGAACATTAACGCGTTCTTTAACAGGCAGCGCATCAATATCTGCCCTTAAAGCAATAACCGGTCCCGGCTTATCTCCTTTCAATATACCAACCACACCCGTTTTTGCAATGCCGGTCTGCACCTCCAATCCTAATGATTTAAGATGAGCAGCTATATATTCAGCCGTTTTAAATTCCCTGTTAGATAATTCAGGGTTTTGGTGAAGGTATCTGCGCCATTCTATTACCGCAGGTAATATGGCTGTTGCTTTATCTGCAATTGCTTTTTGTAATTGTTGTGCAGCTACCGGCTGCACACAAACAATAAGCACAATAATGATAAAAGAAATTATTCTCATAGTATTATTTACAACTTAATAAAGCTAATCAATAATTATTCTCAAAAAAAAAAACAAAAGGGCCGCCTTTTACAGCAGCCCTTATTTTATAACAGCCCCAAACAAACAATCTTAAAATCCTGTATTATTTGGCAGGAGATTCGGATTTACATCTATTTCCTGTTTTGGAACAGGGAATAGTAATTGCTTTTCACTGAACGTTGCGTTAAACACGGTTTTGTGTCCTACAAAATCATCCCAATTTTGCGTAACATCATTTCTTACTTTACGTGTACGCAGCATATCAAACCACATTTTATTTTCAAAGCATAGCTCAAAATAACGTTGAGCCCATACCTCTTTTTCAAATGCATCCTGGCTTAATGAGCCAATATTTGCAAGATTAGCCCTGTTTCTTATTTGATTCACATAACTGATTGCGGTTGCATTTGGCGCTCCGTCAGCCCGGTTAGAAGCTTCTGCATACATCAGCATTACATCAGCAAGGCGGTACAATGTATAATTCAGGTCTGATTTTAATGTACTGGTTACTGCAGTTACATCAAACCATTTATAAATGTAATGCCCGTTAAAATTTACAATTACACCGGTAGATGCATTGGGATAACTGGTATAAAAGAACTGGCGTTCCTTCGCTCTTTTATCGCCTGCAGGAAATGAAGCAACAAATTCTTCTGTTGGATATACAGAACCATATTCATCTGAATATTTAGATACACCGGAATAATTCGGGATGGTTAACGGCGTTAATGGATTGGTAGAAGGAACAGAAGCAGCATACTGCACCTGGAAGATAAACTCTCCGCTATTTTTGTTAGATGGATTTATCATGTCAGTATATTCAGGAAACAATGTATATCCCCCTTTGGTAACTACATCAAGTGATCTTTTGGCAGACTCGGCATAATATTGATCACCTCCACTGATTGCAGCTCCTGCATAAGTAAGATACACATCAGCCAACAAGGATTTTACAAAACCCATTGAAACCAATCCTGTATTGTCTTTCCAGCCAAGTGTAGACTGTTCAGCCAATAACAAATCGGGAATAATAATGTTGTCATAAATATCCTTTGCCGCGGTTCTGGGCAAATTCAAGCCAGATACTTCTTTAGGCACTTCTGTTATGCTGGGAACAGCACCATACATTCTTACCAAAAAGAAATAATACAAAGCCCTCATCGTATGAGCCTCAGCAAGCATATTGGTTCTTACCTCTTCTGTAAGGCCCGGAGCAGTAATATTCGGTAACTGCTCAATTGCCTGGTTACACGCGCCAACACCTTTGTATAAATTCTGCCACCAGGTATCAACGTAAAAAGATGTAGCATTATAACTCAGGTTCTGGAACAACGTAAATCCTGTTTGACCTAAATCACTGTTTGATTTACCTGTCATAAATTCCATGAGGTTCCAGGTATTTCCGCCATAGGAAGAAGACTGGCCTCCTAACATAGAACTTTGAAGATATTGGTAGCATGCATTCGTGAATGCCCTTGCCACTTTTAAACTGGATAATGATGATTCCGGTGTAATAAAATTCGTGGGATCTTCTTCCAGGAACTTTTTACATGAAGCGCTCATTGTAAGAGCAGCCAGTAATATTATATAGTGATATTTTATTTTTTTCATGATTCACTCTTTTGAAGTTAGAAACTAAGTGTTACGCCTAAGTTCCATACGCGTGGACGTGGATAAGAAAAGAAATCCAGGTTTTGTGAGAATGAGCCATTCGCACCATAGCTGCTGTTATAAGTATCTACTTCCGGATCATATCCTGTATACTTTGTAATGATGAACAGGTTTTGAACACTCGCATAAAACCGCAGCTTGCTTATTTTCGTTCTGTCAAGTGTTGCTGATGGAAGAGAATAACCCAATATGAAATTCTGTCCTCTTATAAATGAGCCATCTTCAACCCACCATGTATCAAATTTGGAATCCTGCGCAAATTTGTAATTCCTCACCTGAGATATCATGGTATTCTGATGATCCGGTGTCCAGGCATCAAGCACAGTTTTTAAACTGTTGGCAATAGTTTGCCTGTCTTCTGAAGAATGTTTAAATGTTGCTGCTGTGTTTACGCCTTGTACAAAACGTATGTCAAAAGAGAAATCCCAGTTTTTATAATTCAGGGTGCTTGAAAAAGTACCAGTCCACTTAGGATAAGCACGGCCGATGATGCTGTAGTTTTCACTGCCATCTGCATTCAGCAGGTATTTCCTGTCGCCTGGTTTTAATCCTTGTGAAGCCGCAAGTTCAGTTTCTTTGTCGCTATATGTACCTAACCTTGTTCTGCCCCAGAAAGAACCAATCGGTTCGCCAACACGTAATATATTCGTTTGTCCGAGGAAGTTAGGGCCAGGGAAAATATCTGCATTACCATCCTTCAGTTTAATGATCTTATTATTGTTGGTAGAGAAAATGAAATTGGTAGTCCATGTTAAATTACGGGTTTGAACATTCACTGTACTCAGGTTTACTTCAAACCCCCTGTTTCTTACTGAACCAACATTGATATAAACATATGCGTTATTTAAACCTGCTCCCCAGGGAATTGGCGCCTGCAAAAGCAGATCTTTGGTTACCCTGTTATAGAAGTCGGCATTCAACATAATGCGATTATTAAACAAACCAAGTTCCACACCTGCATCAAACTGCTGAGATACTTCCCATTTTAAGTCGGGGTTACCAAGATAGCTTGGAATTAATGTAGAAGTACTTGCACCACCTAACACAGTAGTGCTGGGTTGTATTTGGGCGATAGACTGGTATTGGCCAATTTCCTGGTTGCCTGAAGCACCATAGCTTGCTCTTAATTTTAACTCACTGATATTGCTGTTATCAGCCATAAAATCTTCCTTTGAAATTCTCCATGCTGCACCAACAGACGGGAAGAAAGCATATTTATTATTGGCACCGAACTTAGAAGAACCATCATAACGTCCTGTAGCGGTTAATAAATATTTATCGTGTATGTTGTAAGTAACACGTGCAAAATAGGAGTTCATCGCCCACCTGTAATCCTGCGATTCATTTGCTGAACGAACAGATCCTGCCTGTTGATAATACCACTGGAATATATCATCAATAAAGTTTTGTGTTTCAGATCTCACCCTTTCCTGGCCGTATTCCTGCCATGAAGCTCCGAGTAAGGCTGTCATCCTGTGTCCATTGCTGAAATCTTTGTTATAGGTGAGATAATTTTCAGACTGCCAGTAATTGTTTTTATAGGCATTGATGTTTGCAACACCGCCCTGGTCCTGCGAAAGATTATGCAGATCGCTGGCAGAATAGAAATTATTTTTCTGGCTGCTCAAATTGAAGCCGAAATCAGACTTGAACTCAAGTCCTTTTGCCAGTTTAAATAGCAAATAGGTATTTCCCAGCGATTGGAAGTTATTATTAAGTGAATACCTGTTATTCGCAATATGCACAGGGTTCGCGCCACCTTCCAAACCATCTATATCACTATTGCCTGCCCATGTTCCGTCAGGATATTTAACAGGAATAATAGGTACTGCTTCTGTTACCATACGGGGAACATTCAAGCCGCCATTACCATCAGACACCATGCGTTGCTGGCTTTTTATAACAGAAACGCTACCGCCTAATTTAAGCCAGGTTTTAACATCAGTATCCAATGTAAATCTTGTAGAATAACGATTGAAGTTAGATGTTGTCATGATACCATCCTGGTTTAGGTAGCCAAGGGAAACACTATACAATGTTTTATCAGTACCACCCTGAAAGTTCAACTGGTGGCTGTGAGATAAAGCAGGTTTATATACTTCAGCTTCCCAATTGGTATTATATAGCGGTTTATCATTTGCATCAAATAACAAGGGGTAATTCAAATGATTTAAGGCTTTTGGCGGGGTCCAAACTGCGCCATTCGGATCAAATTTCTGTCCATTGGCAAAAGATGTATTATACACCTGTATAAATTCGTCTGAATTAAGTGCAGGAAGATGCCTGTATAATTGGGCCACATTTACATTACCATCATAAGTTACCTTAGAGCCTCCGCTTCTGCCTCTTTTGGTTGTAATCATTATTACACCATTGGCGCCACGTGCTCCATAAATAGCTGTTGAAGATGCGTCTTTCAATACCTCAATTGAAGCAATATCATTGGGGTTAATGCTGTTGCCATCCACACCGGCAACGCCATCTACCACATATAATGGGTCGAGACTTGAATTGATAGAACCCAAACCGCGAACACGCACTTTAGCGCCTGCACCGGGTGCATTGCTGTTTACACTCACATCAACACCAGCCACTTTACCCTGCAACGCCTGTGTAATATTAGGAACAGGCATATCCATCAATTTATCAGCTTGAACTACTGCTACGGCACCTGTTAAATCTGATTTTTTAGCCGTACCGTAACCAATTACAACTATATCAGATAAGCTGTTATCATCAGCCGCCAGAATAACATTAGAAAGCTGATCAGAATTGTTGGCTGCTATCTCAATTTTTTTATATCCTACATACGTAAATACCAACGTTGCCTTTGTGCTGCTTACATCTAAAGTAAAGCTTCCGTCGGGTTTAGTAGTTGTACCATTGTTAGTGCCTTTTTCCAAAACGCTAACTCCGGGAAGAGGTTCGCCTTTTTCATTAATTACCTTTCCTGTAATTGGAATTGCGGTTGCGGCAAGCGTACTTTCCGTTGCCTTATCACCAACAATAACAATCAGTTGCTCACTTAACCGGCGGTAGGTGAGGTTGGTATTTTGCAATACCTTATCCATAACTTCTGTAAGGCTTGCATTTTGTACATCAATTGAAATTAATTGCGCTTCTTTCAATAATTGATCCTTATAAACGAAACGGAAATCTCCTTGTTCTTCTATTGATTTAAAAACAGTTTTAAGTTTAACTTTTTCAAGTTTAAGGCTTATGCCCTGTCCATAACTGTGGGCATATGTTTGAGTAGAAAAAGCAAGAACCAGCAAGATCGCCATCTTCGTCATAAGCAGACATTTGATTAATAAACGGCGCAGGCCTACGGATGCGCCGTATTCATTTTTTTTCATATCTTGGTTTTGATTTTAAAGAATGATGAACTGCCTGCCAGGGCAGTTTGTCTGTTAAATCGCGGAGGATGCTTCCAACATTCTCCGTTTTTATTTTTTATACTAATTCTTTTTAAATATGATCATACGCAATCTGTTTTTGGTTTAAAATTTAATAGGTTTTAATAATTATTTTATAATTACTACATCTTTATTAATAACATATGAAAAGCTGCCTGTTATTTTGAGCGCTTCCATTACCTGGGCAAGGTTTTCATTATCAAAAATGGCGCTAAACTGTGTTGCTTTTGTTTTATCATCCACATTAATTACTGCTCTCACATTATACCATCGTTCTATTTTGCGCATTACCTCCTGTAATGTTTCCGCATCAAATACCAATTTATTTCTTACCCATAATGCTTCCAATGCCATGCTGTCTTTTTTCTGGTAATGAATTTTCCCAACCACAATTTTCATGTTATCACTATCATCCTCATCTTTTCTTTTTTCTCCATTAATATCAGTACTGTATTCAAAACTTTGATTATTTACCCTGAGCTTTTCATTAGGCTTCAGGATAATTTTTTTCTCAGGGCTGTTATGCAGGGTAACTTCTACAGAACCTTTAATTAATGAGGTTTCGGTATTTGATTCCGCATCATAAGCTTTTACATTAAACACTGTGCCAAGTACTCGTATATCCAGCGTTTTGGTATGTATGATAAAAGGCCGGTGTTCATCCCGTACTACATCAAAATAAGCTTCGCCCTGCAGGTGAACTTTTCTGAAATCTCCCCGAAAATTTTCATCATAGGTAAGCTTACTATCCGCATTCAGCCAAACCGTTGTGCCATCAGGCAATTGAATACTGGATTTTGAACCTTTACGTGTTGTTACCGTATTTTGTGCTGCTGCTTCTTCTTTTGTTGATGTGAACGACTCATTCTTATAAAAAAAGAAAAACACTGTAATTAATGTTGCTGCAATACCAGACAGCATCAGCAACCAACGATAAGTACCTGTTTTTTTTTGCTCTTCCTCATGAGCATAGGGGGTGGTGGGGTTAAACGTTGCTTCATCTGAAACAGGTGATCGTGTATCCGGATGAATACTTAATCGCTGCAAATGCCTGTCAAAAAAATCATCCGGGGCATTAGCTTCAGGCTCATGCTTCCACATTTGCGACATCAATTGTACCTGCCAGCTTAATTCCGGATGTTGCTTTATTATCTCCTCTAATGCATCAATCTCCTCAGGCGTTGCTTCGCCGGAGAGCTTTGCACTCAACAACAACCAGAATTTTTCGGTATCCATAAATCAATAGATATTATACAGGATACCCTGTTGAATAAATTTGTACCAAAGGAAAAATAATTTTTTTAAAAAAATTTTTACCTCCAATTTTACAACAGAGAAATCAAAACAGAACAACCTCAATTTTGGATCAGCTTGCTAGCATACCAGAACTACAGCAAAAAATTGCTTTGTACGACGATATGAAGGCGTATAGAAACTTATGCGATCTTTTTTACCAACGTTTATATCGTACTGCATTTGCATTTATAAAATCAAAAGAACCTGCCGAAGAAATTGTTTCAGATGTTTTTATTAAAGTGTGGCAAATGAGGGTAAAGCTGGCAGAGATTGAAAATTTAAGTGTTTATCTATATACTGTTACCAAAAATCTTTGCCTTAAATATATTACCCGGCAATATAAAAACCCTGTTATTAATCTTAATGAAATTTCGTTTGAAACAACCATTGATTTTAAAACACCCGAGGAACTCTGCATTTCTTCAGATATCATAAAAAAAATAAGAGAAGCGTTCAATGAACTACCGCCAAAATGCAGATTGATTCTACAATTGGTTAAAGAAGATGGTTTGCGGTATAAAGAAGTGGCATCTATCCTTAATATTTCTGAATTAACTGTGCGCAACCAGTTAGCTATAGCTGTAAAAAAATTAGGTAAAGTATTGCCGGTTTACCTTGAATCGGCTGTGAGCTGTCAGCTATCAGCCAATAGCCAATAATTTGAGATGCTTATTGATGAATAAATTTTGGAACTCTCTTTAGCAGCCTGCTATATTTTTATACCAGTATCCACGTTAGGCGCCTGTTTTTACGCGGGATATGCACTATGGCTGAGTAAAGGAAGTGCTCAATAGTTATATACAGCTCACAGGTCTCCTCAAAGTAAAAGTCAGCGCTCCCGCCTGGGCAGGAGATACGATGCCACACCGGCATGAGGTGAAATGCCATGAACTAAATGCAGTTTATATTCGCCTAAATTAAGTTGAATTAAAATAGCTATTGTTGAAAAATCTTACATTTACCCCCGCTTAAAAAATTAATAAATGAGATATTGTTGTACGCTTTTTGCTTTTATATTGATCGCTGCAACTTCCAATGCACAAAGAAAGATACATAAAAAATGGAAGCAGCTTTTCAACGGAAAAGACCTTTCCGGGTGGACACCTAAGATTACCGGACATGATTATGGAGACAACTATGGAAATACTTTTCGCGTAGAGAATGGTGTTATAAAAGTTTCTTATGATCAATATGATTCATTTAATGAACAATTTGGACATCTTTTTTATAAAACACCTTACTCGCATTATATCATTGCCGTTGAATATCGTTTTGTAGGCGAACAGGCAAAGGATGCCCGGGCTGGGCATACAGGAACAGTGGTATTATGATTCATTGTCAGCCACCTGCCACCATGCATAAAAACCAGGACTTTCCGATCTCGATAGAAGTGCAGTTACTTGGAGGAGACTCAACCGGGGAAAGAACAACCTGTAACCTGTGCACTCCGGGCACAAATGTGGAAATGGATGGCAAACTGGTTACGCAACATTGTGTTAATTCCACCTCCAAAACTTTTCGTGGTGATCAATGGGTAAGAGCAGAGGTTGTAGTACTTGGAGATTCTGTAGTTAAACATATTGCCAATGGCGATACGGTACTCGTGTATCAAAAGCCGCAGATTGGTGGTGGAAATGTTACGGATTATGACCCCGCGGTAAAAAAAGACGGGCAACTTTTATCATCAGGGTATATATCTCTGCAAAGTGAAAGCCACCCGGTTGAATTCAGGAAAGTTGAAATTATTGATTTGGAGAAAGAATACAGGAAGAAGAAAAAATAGATATGTGAGGTAGAAGGTGAAAGGCTTAGGGTGTAGGGAAAAAACAGCAATTGCTTTTTTTATCTTTGCCGTTTAATAATTTACAGGAAACAATTTCATTATTTCTCTCAACACAACTTCATGCCCTGCCTTATCAGGATGATTTACCTGCGACATATATCTTTTAAGATCTTCACCATCTGCAATCAATTTTCTGAATGCATTATAACTATCAACTAACCCAACTTTATATTCGGCAGCCAACTGAATTATTTGTTGGGTGTGTTTATACAAAGCAGTAGTTGTATCCAATATATTTTCAGATTGATCCGGCGTTGGTGTACACAATACCACTTTAATATTTTTAGCCAATGCTTTTTCAATCATTGTTTTCCAGGCTGTTTTTGCTTTTTCCAAACCTATGCCACTATCATTCAGCGCGTAATCAATAAAAAGAATATCGGGATGATGATTTAAAACTGTTGAATCAAATCTTGCCGCACCAGATACAGCATTTTCTCCGCCAATACATGTTTTAATGGCATTAATAACAGCATTGGGATAAATAGCAGAAACATATTGCAATGTCAGCTCAGGATAAGACTCCATTGTTTTTATATCAGGCGTTTTAAAATAACCTGCAGGTACGCTATGCCCATGAAATACAATATTAATGGTTCTGTTATTTGGCCATTGCGCTTTAAACAACTGTTGCAATGAAGACAGATAACCAGCATCTGAAGTATATACTTTTACAGATTGCCCATCAGCAAAACCGGTTACAAAACAAAAAAGTACCGCTGTAATCAAAAAGGATTTCATACTGCAGGGATTTCTCTTTTAAAAGGATATTTTAGTCTCAAAAGGCAAATATCTATATAGTTAAGTAATAAAATAAGATGTATAAAGGAATTGAGATTGCTTCGCCGCGTATCAGGTTGAGGTAGCAAGTTTGTTCAGGCGGGCTCGCAAACACGTACCGGAGTGATTATTTATTACTACCAGTACTAACACAAAGTATATATTTCATCACGCTCCCGCCCGTATTTGCGATCCCGCCCGCATGATCATTTGGATTGAAAGAATATTATGGCGGGAGAAGCAATCCCAGTCTTACATCCAACGAGATTGCTTAAAGTAATTTACTAACTTTTACATTTTTTAATTCAAACACAAAAACTTCCCGGTCGCAGTTGATTGCAATATGGCAAGGCCGTGGTTAAAAAAATAAAAACCTGATTTTCAATTTATCCGTAATGATGTCATTATAAGCCCGCCAGCATAAAGATTTGGATTGAAGGTATATTACGGCGGGCGAAGCAATCTCCTATAGCTGCTGCAATTTGCCTTACGTTTTTTCTAAAAGCGAAATCCCCGGCAACTTATGATGCAGCATTATAAAAATGAATACCTTCCATAACACCTTTTGATAAACGATGCTTTGTAAAATAAATAAATTTACTTTCTTTCAGCTCTTCCATTTCCGGGCTGTAATTAGCTACCACTATGCCTTTTATTTTGCCTGTAAGCATATCCTTGTCGTTACCACTGTTGCCGGCAGTAATGAATTGTTCTAATGGCACTTTCCATTTATAACTGAGATATCTTATAGCATTTCCCTTTCCTGAACGAAACGGAAGCAGATCAAGAAATTTATTTTCGGTGAGCAGTATTTTTGCCCTCAATTTTTTATCATCAAGAAATTTATAGAGATCAGCTAAGTTATCGTCGTTAAATGAAGGCGATACATAATAACTCAGCTTAAACCGCCGCTGTGCCGCTTCTTCCTGCAATTGAATGCCGGGAAAATATTTTAACGCTTCCATCAATTCTTTTTTCTTCCATTTAAAATCAATATGACTTTCCCAGCCATGATCAGGAATAAATTTATCAGTATAATAAATTTCAGAGCCGGCCGAACATATGATGATATCAGGATAAGGGAGATCATATTTTTTAAATGCTTCTTCCGTTAACTCACGGTTACGCCCACTCGCAATACCAAATACTACTTCATCTTTCTGGGCAACTATCCATTGCTTCAGTTCTTTCAGTCCTTCTGTTTCATTGTCTTCAACCAATGTTCCATCAAGATCGGAAATGATAAATTGTTTTGCTTTTACCAGCTTCTTTCCAAAAGGAAGTTTGGGCATTATTTCTTTTACATCAACCTCAAACAAATGCTTAACCACTTCTATATACCTGTTACAATGCGCCTCCCACGAATATAACTGGTTAACCGCACTGATCCCGTTTTCTGAATATTTTTCCCACAGCGCCTGATCCGAAATAATTTTTTTTAAAGCCCCGGAAATTGCTTCAGGATCATCAACATCTACAAGTATGCCATTGTTTCCCTTTTCCAGTATTTCTTTAGGCCCGCCGGTTGGTGAAGCTACCACCGGCAAACCACAGGCTGCGGCTTCTACTATAGTTAATCCAAAATTTTCTCCGGGCGTGGCATTTACAAATACGCCTTTTCTTTTTGCAGCCAACCTGTATATCTCCGGCACATCAAGTGTAGGATCATTCTTTTTGGGAATAGCCATTTTGCCATACAAATCAAATTTATCCAACAGCAATAAAAGGTTGGTAAGAATATCTTTTTCATCATCCGGCATTTGTGTAATATCTTTTCTTACTCCTGCAAAAATAGCCAGGTTTGCCATCGCCTGTAATTCCTTATCCTGTCCATAGCTTTGAATAATGTTCTCAAAATTTTTTCGCTTATCTGCGCGGCCAATAGATAGTATCAACGGCTTTGCAGGGTTAAACAAAAAGCGCTCAATATCAGAGTTCACCCTGTATACCGCATGCTCCTGCTCAAAAGACATTTTATACGCCGGCAGATCATAGCGGTAAAAAGGAAAAAACAAATCTGTATTAACACCCGGAGGTATTATTTCAAAATGCGCTTTGCCTTTATTATCGTATAAGCTGTAATGGTTTTCAATTTCGTGGCTTGTACTAACAATAATGGCACCCGCATTCTTTAATGTATTTTCCTCAGTTTGAATACGGCGCTGCATACTGAATTTATCATTTATCTTCTCTTCACTCATTCCATTGCTGAGCAATATCTTTTTCTTATTGCGCCCCAGCGAATGCCCTGTTGCAATAAACGGAATGCCAAATACCTGGCTGATCTGTCTGGCTATATAATTACCATCTGCATAATGGCCATGTACAACATCCGGAAAATCATCCTGCTTTTCAATAAAGCGTATTGTTTTATCAACAAACTCATCCAAATGATCCCACAAAACTTCTTTTTGCATATAAGTATTGCCGCCACAACTCACCCGTACAATTCTCGTTTTATCATTCACTATTTCAATTTCTTTGTCATAAGAAGATGACACTCTTTTATCTGCAATGCGGCGTGTAAATAGATCTACTTTTCTTACCTGCGGATGTTTAGAAAGATTTTCTAAAAGCTCCAGTACATATTTCACTTGTCCTCCTGTATCCCTGTCTCTGCCTATCTCAGGATTTTGATACCGGATAAGCCCATGCGGACTGAACAATTGAATATAAAATTCACTCATAATAAAACATTAAAAAACAAACTGCAAATTTAAACAATTACGTACAAGTGCTGTTTTCGTAACTTTATTCAACATCAAGGCAGTATAAAATATGTATACAGGATCAGGATTCAGCGACTGGGAAATTGGCGACATCACTATTATTCTTCATGAAGGTGTGTATCATTTATTTCATCTCATTATACCTAATCACGACTATATAGCGCATGCTGTATCTATCGATTGCCTGTTGTGGAAGAGGGTAAAAAATGCACTGTTTGTGGGAGACCCGGGAGAATGGGATGATGACATGTTATGGACCATGCATGTAAGTAAAGTTAACGGCAGGTTTCATATGTACTATACAGGATTGCAACGCAGGGATCGTGGTGTTGTTTCACGAATAGGGTTAGCTGTATCAGATGATTTGATGAACTGGGAAAAAGTAAGTAAACAAGGTTACCCTATTGAACCTAAAGGAATATACTATGAAACGGCCATAAGCAATCCACGTACATGGGCAAGTTTCAGAGATCCTTTCCGGTTTGAATATAACGGTGACGTATACCTGCTTTTGGCGGCAAGAAATATAAAAGGTACTGTATCAAGAAGGGGTTGTGTAGGATTGGTTAATATTACCAATGATGAACCACAGCTTTTACCACCGCTGATGAGTCCTTTGGTATATGATGATATTGAATGCCCTTGTGTTTTTACGTTAAATGGCAAATACTATATACTGGGATCAATAAGAGAAGATATAAAAGTAAGGTATTGGTTTGCGCCGGATTTTTTGGGCGAGTACCATTCTTTTCATGCAGACGTAATATTACCTCAGGGCAATTATGCTGCACGCATAGAACAAGACGGTGAGCATCTCCTTATTTACAATTTTTTTTATGTGGGAAAAATTGATGCGCTGCGCGTTTTGCCACCGCCTAAACAATTAGATACAGATGCAAGAGGAAGGCTATTGCTGAAGAGCTATTACCGGTGGGATATGATGGTGGTAAAAACAATAATGCAGAAAAATATTATTGATATTTTTTCTTTGTTTAATAACCCAACCGCTTCTTTTGAAATACAGGATGATAAATGGATATGCGGTTCGCGCAGCGGCTATGAAATATTTTGCTTTAAAAAGCCTGCGCAAAACTATATATGGGAAGGGTTACTCACGGTTGAAGGCATGGGTAAACTGGGATTAGTAACAGAAATGGACAAAGATGGTTATGGTTATTTTATTTCTTTTGATGTGGTAAATGGATTTGTGCAGATAAGAAGCTGGGGATTTAACCCGCAGAACGTAAAGCAGAATTTTATTTTCTCTGATATACAATCCGGTTTTTTTACACCTCCCCAGGAAAAAGAGCCTATTCATTTCCGGTTGATATCTTACGGAAATTATATTGAGCTTTCCATTAATGGCCTGGTAAAACTTACATTGATGGATTATACTTATTCCGGTGATTATATTGGTTTGTATTCCGCATCATCCAAAATTTCTCTGCAAAATACTTTACTAAAAACACTGCCGGCTTTACAGGAAGAATATGCCAGCCAGGAAGAAGCGAAGAAGCTGGAGTAGCTGTGTTAGCTTTCAGCTATCAGCGGTCAGCCTTGGGCAGTTGCAGGTTAATAAACCTATAAGGTTTGCAGCGCTGCACTGCTGCCCGGCAAACCTTATAGGTTTTTGCTTGCATTCAAACCTGCTGCTAACGGGCGTGTTGCAAAAACTTGCAACCTGAAACTTGCAACCTGAAACTTGCAACCTGAAACTTGCAACCAGAAACTTGCAACCTGAAACCGCCTCACCTTACCCCTCTCCCTCAACATATCTCGCCTCATGCCTTACCGGAAAATTACAGGATGCTGCAATGAAACATTTTTTGTTTGCTTCGTGTTGTAGTGCATCCAATTTTTCTTTATCTGCTTTTCCTTCAATAGTTACAACAGGATATAATATTACTTCTGTAAAATGACCGCCGCCATCAGCGGTTTCAATCATTGTTCCTTTTGCTTCATCTTTATAGTTAGTTACTACAATTCCTGCTGCGCTACACAAATGTAAAAACCAAAGCATATGGCAGGATGATAAAGAAGCCACCAGCAATTCTTCGGGGTTATACCTCGATTTATCGCCCCTGAATGCAGGATCAGATGAGCCTGCTATATCATCTTTACCCTCAATAGAAATAATATGATTCCTGCCAGAGGATGAATAGGTTTTTGTGCCGGAACCGGAATTACCTGTCCAGGTAAGTTTGGTTGTATAATGATGTGATGTTGGCATAGCGTGTTTGGGAAAGGTATGAAATTAAAATATTCAACCGGGTTCCGAACCTTTGAAAGATTCGGAACCGTTTAAAACAAAAAATCCCCGGCAACTTTTAGTGCCGGGGATTATCGCCTAAGGTTTCCAACCTTTCAAAGGTTGGAAACCTTAAGAAACAATATTTGCATTATTTTCAATCAGGATTCCGTAGCGCCTTCAACCAATACAGCAACCTTATTGTTGAGTATTTCTGCAAAACCACCATTGATAGTATATACTACACTGGTGCCTGATTTATCTTTCAGCACTTTTACTTTTCCTGATCCCAATGCGCTAACCAACGGAGCATGCTTATCCAATACTTCAAAAGAACCTTCTATACCGGGCAATTGTACCCCATATACTTCTCCGCTGAATAATTTACGCTCCGGCGTTAATATTTCTAATTCCATTGAGCTTGTGTATTAATTATCCTTTAGCCGCAGCCAATAATTTTTTACCTTTTTCAATTGCGTCTTCAATAGTACCTACCAGGTTAAAGGCTGCTTCAGGATAATCGTCTACATCGCCATCCATAATCATATTGAAACCACGGATGGTATCTTCAATGCTTACAAACACACCTTTTAAACCTGTAAACTGCTCGGCAACGTGGAAAGGCTGAGAAAGAAAACGCTGTACTTTACGTGCACGGAATACCGTTTTCTTATCATCTTCACTCAACTCATCCATACCAAGGATAGCGATGATATCCTGCAATTCCTTATAGCGCTGTAAAATTAATTTAACGCGGTTGGCTGTATTGTAATGTGCTTCACCAACAACCATCGGGCTAAGAATTCTTGAAGTAGAATCCAACGGATCCACCGCAGGGTAGATACCAAGGTCAGCAATTTTACGGCTTAATACTGTAGTAGCATCAAGGTGAGCAAATGTTGTTGCAGGAGCCGGATCGGTAAGGTCATCTGCAGGTACGTATACCGCCTGTACGGAGGTGATAGAACCATTTTTGGTTGAAGTAATTCTTTCCTGCATCAATCCCATCTCTGTTGCCAGCGTAGGCTGGTAACCCACCGCAGAAGGCATACGACCCAAGAGCGCCGATACCTCAGAACCCGCCTGTGTAAAACGGAAGATATTATCTACAAAGAAAAGGATATCACGTCCCTGACCTTTTCCATCTCCATCACGATAGTATTCAGCAACGGTTAACCCGCTTAATGCCACGCGTGCACGGGCACCCGGGGGCTCGTTCATCTGTCCGAATACGAATGTTGCTTTTGAATCTTTCAGATCACTCATATTCACTTTACTCAAATCCCAGCCACCGTTTTCCATGCTGTGTTTAAAATCGTCGCCGTATTTCATAATGCCGGCCTCAATCATTTCACGCAGCAAGTCATTTCCTTCGCGGGTACGCTCACCCAAACCTGCAAACACAGATAAACCACCGTAACCTTTCGCGATATTATTAATCAATTCCTGGATTAATACTGTTTTACCCACACCGGCGCCACCAAACAAACCAATTTTACCTCCTTTTGCATAAGGCTCAATAAGGTCGATAACTTTAATACCTGTAAAAAGTACTTCAGAAGCCACACTCAGGTTTTCGAAAGCCGGCGGTTTTGCGTGTATTGGGCGACCGTTAGCTTTATCAACCTGTGGCAAGCCATCAATAGCATCGCCGGTTACATTAAACAAACGACCTTTAATATCCTCTCCTATTGGCATAGTGATAGCTTTACCAGTATCAACCACTTCCATTCCGCGTACCAAACCATCGGTACCATCCATAGCAATTGTACGAACACTGTCTTCTCCCAGGTGCTGCTGTACTTCCAGTACCAGTTTTTCACCAGATTCACGTTTCAGCTCAAGGGCATTAAAAATTTCGGGCAGCTCTCCGTCAAATTGCACGTCTATTACCGCTCCGATGATCTGTTTGATTTTACCTTTTTTAGGCATATATTAAAATATTTTAAGGTATATGGGCAAATGTGCGGCAAAGGTAAGGTTCGGGTGATAATTGTCCAATTCGAATCGGGAATATTTTAGGATTAAAACCGCCAATGTGGATATTATTATAATAACAAAAAGCCGTGTGGTTAACACGGCTCAATAATTTGAAATCAGTCAGGGGAATGAATAGTCTGTAATCTATGGTTTTTCGAAAGGGTACTGACAGACTTCTGGTTTTAGGTTTAGCGTTTCACAGGTTAAAGGTTGATTAGATTTTCAAGGTTTGGATTCGTTTTTCGTGGACATGAATTCTATTTGGTTTTTCAGGATTGGTTTGGTTTTCAAAAGATCGGATCTGGGTTTTTCAAAGTATCATTTTCATAGGATATGGATTTTGATTCTCTTAGGTTGGGTTTTTCTAAAGGGTCGCTGTTTTTTACAGGATCGGATTTCGTTGTCATCATTGACTATACAAAGATGCTACAGAAATAACCGTTGCAGAACTTAATTCGGCAGAGCGTGTATTTACTTCGATTTTTGGAAGAATTTGTTCGATTTAGTAATAATACCTGGAGCCATTAATCGTCTAAAATTTGCAATTACCAGTGCAGGAATAAGGTTTGTAAAAACAAACTTTGCATCTTCTATACCTTAGATAAGAATGCTGTCAATTTAGCTTTTGTCCATCTCACTACTTTATTATCGAAATATTTTGTAACGATGTATGCAAGGAAAGTAGTAATAAACGCAGTAAAAATACAATACAAAAATTGGTTATGAATATAATCACGGATTCTATACAATATCGCATATCCTACTACATTATGTAACAGGTATAGAGCATATGAAATCGTTCCAAAAAATAAAAGAACCCTGTTTTTCAAAAAAGGCATGCCCTTTAACGCATATATGTAAAACACTAAATATGCTATGGTAATTAATATATTAGGAATTATGTCGAAAGGGTATTTTTCATGAACATTATAACTATAAATAATAAATGCCACTAATATGGTAATATGGTTTAAAATTGTAGCTTCTTTTAATTTTACTTTATATATTGCTATTCCGGTAATAAATAATGGAGCCCAATTAAGTATAAGGATTTTTCTTACATACTTTTCGCCAGGGAAATTCATAAATACACTAACTGCGCTTAACAACAACCATACAATAACTATATAATCAATATCTTTTAACCCCCTACAATAAAAAATAACAGCCATTATTGCATAAAAAAACAATTCTATCTCCAGAGACCAATATACCTGGTCTATATATCGAACGTTGATTAATCCAGACATCATCGTAAGGTTGGTTAATATTTCCTTTACGGTATAATGTCCAAGTTTGGGTACAGGTAAAAGAGTTATTACACATAAGGTTATGAGCATGCAAAGCCAGTAAGTTGGGTATAACCTGGAGAATCTATTGATGAAAAATTCTTTTATCGTTTTTACTTTGGTAATTGTCATAAAAATGACGAACCCGCTGATTATAAAAAATATTTCTACACCAATATCTCCATAAGGAAAATGAAATGCATGCTCTTCAAGTAAATTAAAATATCTGTCATATGCCCACGTATAATGACTTATGAGAACAAGAATTGCAGCAACTCCTCTTAAGCCATCAATTTCCAAAAACCGTAGTTTATTAGCTTTGTGCATTAAATAATAACTTGAAATAATTATTAAACATATTGAATTGTTATTTATTGTGATAATACATATGACGAATTGCTATAAAGCATTTAATATTCCGGAGAGAGGGGCTATTTTATCACCCACTTAAACACTAACCCTGCCAGCACTCCTCCTATGATTGGGCCAACAACCGGCACCCAGGCATATCCCCAGTTACTGTCTCTTTTATTTTTTATGGGTAAGATGGCATGCATAATGCGTGGACCCAAATCTCTTGCAGGATTAATAGCATAACCGGTAGGTCCGCCTAAACTCACGCCAATGCCTAATACCAATAGGGCAATAGGCAATGCATCAAGGGCGCCGAGTTTCATGTCTGGCTTTGATAATAACAACGCACCCAATACAAGAATAAAGGTGCCTATTACCTCAGTAATAACATTATAAAAAGGATTTGATATGGCAGGCGCTGTGCAAAAAACAGCGAGCTTAGCATTCCCATCTTCCGTGGCATCAAAATGCTTTTTATATGCCAGCCACGCTACAAAAGCACCAATCATCGCGCCAATCATTTGTGCTAAAATATAAGAAGGCACTTTATTCCAATCAAAACTACCTTCCACCGCTAATCCTATCGTTACTGCAGGATTAAGATGCGCACCACTTGCAGCAGCAGAAGCGTACACACCTGTAAATACGCCCACCGCCCAGCCAAAAGCAATTACAATTAATCCGCTGTTGTTGCCATAAGTTTTTGATAATAATACATTGGCTACCACGCCGGCGCCCAGGGTTATTAGTATAGCCGTTCCTGTTAGTTCTGCTAAAAAAGGAGACATATGCAAGCTTATTGTTGAATAAATAATAACGGAAAATAAAGAAGAATTTCCGCATTTCAATAATTTAGGCAATAGTGAAATTGTACCCAGCATAAACCGAAACCATAACTTACCACTGGATTTTCAAAGCTAACGCCTGCCTTTACATCAGCATTCCTGCAATGCATCCGCACATAAGGCATGCAATGGTTCCACCTATCAATGCTTTTACTCCTAACTCTGTCAAATTTTTGCGCTGGTTAGGTGCCAATTGACTTATGCCTCCAATCTGTATACCTATCGAAGCAAAATTGGCAAAACCACAAAGTGCATAAGTTGCAATTAATAATGACTTAGGATCGGTAATAACATTTCCGGCTTTCATTTTTCCAAGAGATATGTATGCTACAAATTCATTCAGGATTGTTTTTTCTCCCAATAACTGGCCAATTGCAATCATGTCAGCCTTTGCTACTCCTATCAGCCAGGCAACAGGTGCAAATACATACCCAAATATCATTTGCAAAGAAAGTTCATTATAACGTCCACCGGTAGCAGCAGCAATCTGTGAATTAATATTAATGATATTACCAGTCCAGCCCAGCAATGCATTCACCACCCACATCATAGCGGTAAATACAATCAGCATAGCGCCTACATTTACTGCCAGTTTTAATCCGTCAGTTGTACCGAGTGAAAGTGCATCTAAAAAATTATCGCCTAATTTTTCCTTTGGTATGGTTAAATCTTTTGATACTTCCCCGGTGTGCGCCTGCGGAAAAAGTAATTTTGAACATACTATGGCTGCCGGTGCGCTCATAATGGACTGACTTAGCATGTGCAAAGCAAAATAGTTTTGCTGCACAGGATCTGAACCACCTAAAAAACCAACATATGCAGCAAGCACGCTGCCGGCAGTATTGGCCATACCTCCAACCATAATGCAAAGTATTTCACTCCTTGTCATTTTTTCGAGATAGGGGCGAATCATTAATGGCGCTTCTGTTTGACCGAGAAAAATATTAGCTGCGGTTGATAAACTTTCAGCACCGGAAATATTCATTTTGTTAAGCAGGTATGCAAATACATATACTATCTTTTGCAGAATACCAAGGTAATACAGTACAGAAGAAAGGGCTGCAAAGAAAATGATATTAGGTAAAACCTGTACAGCAAAAATATATCCCCAGCTCTGTTTATCATCTGCTATACTGCCAAACAAAAACTCCGTTCCTTTATGACTCAGGTTTAATAATTCCACAAATGCAGAAGAAACGCTACCCAGGAAGATTTTGAAAATATCCGGGTTGCATATTTTAATATATATGGAAACACAGAGTATAACTGCGCTTGCAAGTATCGACCATTTTAATAGTTCAATATTGCGTTTCAGAAATTTTATAATAAATGCAATACCTGTAATGCTTAGCAAAATTGCCATGCCTGCATTATTGAATGTTGTAATTCTTATCATTCCGAAAAAGAAGATGAGCTGCCAGGCTATTACCAATGCAATACCATTAAAATTAAATTTTGTTGTGCTTTGTATATTGCGCCGCAGTTTGTTAATAATTATATATAGCAGTATTAATCCAAAAAACACCCAAAATACAGGCTGCCCGGCAATTTTTGTATTGAGCACGCCCATAGCAAACATGATCTGCGCAAAAATACCCATGCCCACAAGTTTCCAGTTTATTGCTTTTTTATTATTACTGAGTAAATAACAAACAAGTATCAAAAAACTCATACCCAAAATGCCGCGGCTGATGTTTTCAAAATGGGATGTCATGAAATAGTTAGTTTATTCCGGAATATTATTGGCAATATACGGAATTGGAGGGAGGAAAGCTGCTACATGAAATGTTTGGGAAATATTTCAAATTTTCGCGTTATGTGAAATACATACAAATGTTTTAAGGCAATCCTGATAAATAATATAATCAATTAATAAATGATTTGCTGCATTAAATAATGGATCGTATGTAAATAATAAATAGACCATGATTTGGGCAGGTGATGTTATACAATAAGTTATAGCAAGCTGTATTTTTGTTAAGCAATAATGCCCAAAAATCTAAGTGAATAATATGAAAATCTTTTTATCTCTAAAAACAATCCTGTTCCTGATAATTGCCGGCGCTTTGCTTTGTTTGAACGCCTGCAAAAAAGAGGAAGAAGCCCCGGGTAGTGGTTCTGATTACTACATGAAGTTTAAAATTAATGGAACGCTTGTTGAACATAAAGGGCAGGCAGAAGGTAACTTTAATAAAACAACTGCATCAAGCTATGCAGCTTCTTTCGCTGGTTTAAAAGAAACATTGGTTGCAGGTAAAAACAATATGTCAATCATATTAGGTACAAATGGTGAAAATAAAACCGGTATCACATATACAGATTACACAATAACGGCCAGTGGATTTGAAAAAGCAAAAGTGCTGAATATTGTTTACATAGATGAATCGGGAAATACATATATGTCCTGGCCGGAAGAATTTGCACCTGCAATTCCGGCTGGTACAAAAATTGATGCTAAGTTAAAAATAACAGAAGCTGCTTCTACATATCTCAAAGGCAATTTTTCCGGTAGTTTATATAACAACGACTACACTAAAGAGCTTTCTATATCTGAAGGAGAATTTTACCTGCGAAGGATAAACTGATACCTGCAGGTGAAATCTTGATAAAATCCAATAGCCATACATTTATTATGCTGCATTTTTTGATGCGTATGCTGTGATGCAAGAATACCTACATCACTAACACCGTTGATTCGTTTAAATTGGGAAATATTTTCAATTTGTGATGGCACATGATGAACGACATCTACAGGAGGCATAACAGAATTGGTTGTTTTCATAGAGACAAGACATGCCCTGTCTCTATGAATGTTTAATAATAACCTGTTATTTTGCCAATCCTCTCAGCACTGAAACCAACCTGTCCACATCTTCGCATGTGTTATAAAATGCCAACGACGGACGAACAGTAGTCTCCACGCCCATCCTGCGCAAAATAGGTTGTGCACAATGGTGACCTGTACGCACTGCAATGCCTTCGCGGTTCAATGCTTTACCAACATCATCATTCGAATAACCTTTCAAATTAAATGATAACACACTTGCTTTATGCGCTGCGGTGCCGATAAGTCTAACGCCAGGCACCTGCTTTAAATGATGCGTGGCATATTCAAGCAGTGCATGTTCGTAAGCGTTGATGTTCGTCATGCCCAGTTGCGTAACATAATCTATTGCAGCACCAAGACCAACTGCATCTGCTATATTACCGGTACCTGCTTCAAAGCGGTTAGGCGCTTTATGATATTGTATCTTTTCAAAAGTTACATCCTGTATCATATTGCCGCCACCCTGCCAGGGCTCGGTACTATTTAGTAAATCTTCTTTACCATATACCACGCCAATACCTGTTGGTCCAAACACTTTATGTCCTGAAAATACAAACCAGTCCGCGTCAAGGGCCTGCACATTCACTGGCATATGCGAAACAGATTGCGCCCCATCTACCAAAACTTTAGCGCCGGCTGCATGTGCCATCGCTACCATTTTTTCGGCTGGCGTTACCGTACCTAACGCGTTAGATACCTGCGTAAATGCCACCAGTTTTGTTTTGGAGCTTAACAGCTTTGCATATTCATCCAGTAAAATTTGCCCGTCGTCATCTACCGGAATTACTTTTAGCGTTAGCCCTTTTTTATCAGCCAGCCTTTTCCACGGCACTATATTGGCATGATGCTCAAGATTGCTTACAATAATTTCATCGCCGCCTTTTAAATACTGGTCGCCCCAACTTTGCGCTACAAGATTAATGGCTTCCGTGGCGCCACGAACAAAAATAATTTCGTTGGGTGATTTTGCGCCAAGAAACTGCTGCACTTTTTTTCTTGCTTCTTCATAGGCGTCAGTAGCTCTTGCCGCCAGTTCATGTGCAGCACGATGTATGTTAGAATTTTCGTGCTGGTAAAAATAACTCAGCCTGTCAATTACAGCCTGTGGCTTTTGTGTGGTAGCCGCATTATCTAACCAAACCAATGATCTGCCATTCACCTTTTCATTAAGAATAGGGAAATCTTTTTTTATTTTATACGCATCAAAGCCGTGCGTAAAACCACCCAAAGCGCTATTGCTTACAGGCAATTGTTCCTGCTGTAAAAAATAAAAAGATGGTGTATGTGCATCAGGAATAGTTGAAAAAGTTTGACTGTGTGAACCAATGGCCGGGTCATTGATATTAATAAACTTCAGAATTGATTCAATATCGGACCAATATGGTTGTTCATCGGTAAAAGGCAACGCAAATGAACCCTGCTGTTTGCCGGGCGTTTGTTTATCTATATTGGCATCCGGAAAACTGGTAACCGGTTCTTTAATACTGAAATCTTCCTGCTGGTGTACATAAGACGGAGATGCGCCGCTGCCTGCAACAGATGCAGGTACACCTCCACTCAATGTAGATTTGTCAGACTTCGTTTGTTCGTAACCGGGAGTTAAGGCAGGAGCCGCTACGCCTTTTGTTGAATAATCAGGAGATGAAGGAGATATACCACTTCCTGCCACGGAAACCGGTGCCTTGTTATTAGAGAATGGTGAATTTTCTAAAGACTGATAATTGCTTGTTCCTGTTGTGCCGGGAAAAATATCATTACTGTTGCCATAGTTTGCAACAGGAGAAGACGCACCTAAGCCTGTAACGGATGGCGGCGCAGTTATTACACCAAACGGATCAGATAATGCAAACGGCGCCGGAACTCCTGCCTGAACCAATGCATCATCAGCCGGAATATTTGCTCCCGGAACAATGCCTTGCCCGGTAATTGATTTTGCAAAAGCGGTTGCACGGGGATGCTCGTATGGGTCAAATGAAATCTCCTTTGGAGCATCTTCCGGTAAAGCTTTAAAGAGTTGGTTGGCCAAATTCTGCAAAGCTTCAACCGAAGGAAGATTATTTGTATTTGTACTCATGATAGTTACCAATTTCAACGTCATCCAATACGGCAATAGCATCATCAACCAATACAGCCATAGAGCAGTATAATGATACGAGGTAAGATGCGATTGCTTTTTCATTGATGCCCATAAAGCGAACAGAAAGTCCGGGAGTTTGCTCGCCCTGTAAACCCGGTTGAAACAAACCTACCACGCCCTGTTTTGCTTCGCCCGTGCGTAATAAAATAATTTTGGATTTGCCTTTTACAATAGGTAATTTATCAGAAGGAATCAAAGGAATACCTCTCCATGTTAAGAATTGAGAGCCAAATAAAGAAATGGTTGGAGGAGGAACGCCGCGGCGTGTACACTCTCTGCCAAATGCTGCAATAGCTAATGGATGTAACAAAAAGAATCCGGGCTCTTTCCAAACCCTGGCAATAAGATCGTCAAGATCATCAGGAGTGGGAGCACCGGTGCGGGTTTTAATGCGCTGGTCTGCAGAAACACTATGCAGCAGGCCATATCCTGCATTATTAATCAGTTCGCTTTCCTGGCGTTCTTTAATGGTTTCTATAGCCAGCCTGAGCTGTTCTGAAATCTGGTTATAAGGTTTGCTATACAGGTCAGAAACACGGGTATGCACATCAACGATAGTTTGTACAGCAGCAAGATTATATTCCCTCGGATTTTCAATATAATCCACAAAGGTTTGCGGCAGTACTTTTTCATCACGAGAAGAACAGTCTACTTCAATTCTTGTTGCGTTTTTTACTTTGTTTAAACGATACACCCCTGATTCAACGGGAATCCAGTTTAATAGCCTGGTTAACCATCTTGGGGTAATCGTAACCATTTGGGGTACCGTGCGGGTAGCAATAGCAAGCTGCCGGGCGGCTACGTCGCCAAGAGCGGTTTGTTGCGTTTTTGTTTCAGCCATTGTATGAAATTTAATTGTTCGGAGTAATTTTTTTTAGTTCTGCAAGTAAAACTGGTTGTTATGTTTTGCCAAGAGAAAAATTGAAAAACTAAGGTATAATAAATCTTGTTGATCCGGTAATCTTAACAGGGTGCATTCCAAATTGTCGCTGGCTGGTGAGACACCAGCCAGAGCGCCTGCCGTGGGCAGTGTCTTCACTGCCCACATGAAGCCCAATGCGACAATTTGGAATGCACCCTCTTAACATCAGTAAAACAATTATGACGTATATATTTATATCGAAAAATTAATCCTCTCATCAAAATCATTATTTGGTCAATAAAAAAACTGAACCTATTTCTGCACCGGGTTAATATCAATACCGGTTATGCTATGTGCATATTTGGAAATTAACCCCGGTAATGCAGGAATTTTTAATTTGTATAATCCGTGAGAAAAGCGATACACTGCTACTGCATTAAATCCCGGGTACGCGACAATACCTCTTCAATAGAATGCGCTGCAGTGTCGAACCCTAAAACTCCCTGCGCGTGGTAAGCCACAACTATTATAGCCGTGGCTTCGTAGAAACAGATTTTGAATGTTATTACATCATCTTTATTGAAAAATTTTTACTGCTGCTGAAATTTCAAAGTATATCTTATTGTAACGCCAAACGTACGCGCATCGCCTACAATACCGGCATACTGACCATAGTTGCCCGGTGCTGTCAACAGTTGCTCGTAATAATCTTTATTGCCCAGGTTCCTGCTCCATACGAATAAAGTAAATCCATTATTGCCTCTGAAACCTAAACGCGCATTCAATAAATAATAAGCATCAATATTAAGGTACAAAGAAGGTGAAGGGCTTGAAGAAAACTTAGAACGATAGTACAAATCAGCTCCAAAAAAATAGTTACCCTGCCATCCGAGGAATTTTCCCTGTTGGTTAAGCTCGGTACCCAATGTCCATGACCATTTTGATATACCGGGAAGCGCGCCACCTGAAATATCTTTAAATGCTACTGTGCCTCCCACTTCTTCAAGCGGCACGGGTGCATTGGTAAATTTTACATATTTGCCATCAGTATATGCTAATGCCGCATTGAGGCTGATAAAATCAGAAGCCCTGAAACTTCCATCCACTTCAACACCCTGCGTTCTTACTTTTTCAGCATTGGCAAGATAACCGCGGTTTACGCCGGGCTCAGGTGTTTGTACCAATGTTTGGTAATCTTTTATATTATTCTGGTATACAGTTAAATTCAGGATTGTATTAGGTAATGGCGTTGTTTTTATACCAAATTCAAAATGCTGAACAGACTCCGGTTTTACGGTTGCCAGGTCTGTAAGTGTTTTACCGTCAGCCGTTGGTAATCCGCCAACATTAATGCCTATGGGTTTATAACTTTTGGAGAATGTAGCAAAGGCATTGTAGTTTTTGTTTACTACATATTGCAGTGATAATTGTCCTGATACATTGCCTGCATCAGCATTTACATCAAATGCCTGATTTGTGTATACCTGTTTCTTTAAAGCTAAAAGCGCAGCATCATCTGTTTGAAGGCCTCCATAAATTACACGATTATAATGTGCAATTTTCTTGTCGTAATTATATCTCAACCCTGGTAAGATGTGTAAATTTTCTGTAACAGCCCAATCTATATTTGCAAAGGCTGCAAGGCTTGTTGATTTAATTCCATAAACCGTTTTGATACCAAAATTATCAAGCAAACCGGGCGTTTCCCATCCTGTAGCATTTGCATTGTTTTGATAAAAGCGCCACAATGATGAGCCCGCTTCTTCTGTATGTACGGGATCTGTTTTCAGATCCTGCCATAAGCCATACAATCCTGCAACTCCGGTGATATTTTTACTAACTTTTCCTGAGTACCTGAATTCCTGCGACCATTGATCGTGAGCGGAGTTACCGGCAGAAATGGTAAATACCGGGATGCCGAGATAATCCCTGTCGTTTAAAGGAATCCATTGCCAGTAACGCCATGCTGTTGTAGTAGTTAGTGTTCCATTGCCAATTTTAATATCTGCATTCAATGAAACGCCACCTAATTCGTTATCTGCTTTTGAGCGGGTATCTAAATCAACTTTTCTTTCAAATACGCTTTTGTATGGAATGGTATATCCCAAATCAGCAATAATTGTATTGAATTGCCTGTAATCTGAACGTTGTGTTTTTACTACGCCTGCCACAGCCCAGCCATAACCATCCGGTTTCTGCGTGCTAACATCTCCGGCTAATGATATTCTTATATTGTCAGAAGGAGTAAACAGTAGTTGCGCTCTTCCTCCTAAATTATTAAGATCATTTATTTTGCGATCAGCGTTTACATTGTATAGCATGCCATCGCGCTGCGTTCCTGAAAAGGAAACACGAGCTGCCAATTTATTTGCAATAAGCGGGCCTGTTATCGATGCTTTTGCCTGTATGTATCCATAGTTACCATAGCTGGCTTCAAAAACAGCACCCGGCTTAAACTCCGCGGCACGCGAAGTAATATTGAAAGCGCCTGCAGTTGTGTTTTTACCGAATAATGTTCCCTGTGGTCCACGTAATACTTCAATACGTTCCACATCAATAAAATCAAGAACAGTAGCAGCAGGGCGGGCTAAATATACACCATCAAGATAAAATCCAACACCAGGATCAATACCATCATTGGTTAAACCATAGGTTGACCCCAACCCTCTTATATTTAAAGTGGTATTACGTGCATTGGACGAATATAGTTGCACAGAAGGAACCAGTTCTTTAATACGTCCAACATTAAATGCGCCGGCATCGGCTATACGGCTACCACCAACAACAGAAATGGGAATTGGGATATTTTGTACAACTTCGCTTCTTCTGCGTGATGTTACCACAATATAATCCAGCAACTCATTTGCCACCAGTGTAATACCAACAGGCTCTTCCGGAATTTTATCATATTTGGTGCTGAGCCCATGAAACCCGGCTGCTGTAACATGCAGGGTAAACGGTGCTGTTTTGGGCGCTTCAATGCTGAACTCACCTAAACTATCTGCTGCTGCATATATACTTGTTCCTTTTATATTAATAGTTGCGCCCGGAACCCGCGCACCTGTACCATTTTTCACTACTCCTTTTATTTGGGTTTGAGCATTAACCAGGTTGAAAAATAACAAGAAGAAAATGGAAATTAAAAACAGCTTTTGCATTAAACAATTTTTTGGTTATTAAAATCTGTACAGTTAAAAATTTTATTAGTCTATAAAATTAGTAGACAAATGTATGCCATAAATTTTAACCGCAATCAATTTTGGATAAAAAAAGTCTACTTTTTTAGTAGACTTTTCATTTTTTCATCATTTTCGAAGGAATAGTAGTTAAAAAAGTGCGGTGAAAGCCATTGCATTAGCGGCTACTTTTTTTGCAAGATCAATTGCCTGGAATTCCATCTCCCATAGCAACATTGCTCCTTTGCGTTCGCTGTGTGAAATCACATCTTTGCAGGCGCCCCTGCTCATTTAATCTGAAATGCAGCTTGTGGGTATGAGGTGCATTTTATTGCATAATTTTGCAACAAATAGCAAGAGCGTGTATATCCTTAAAAAAATTCCGGCATTGTTTTTTCTCATCTTTTTTGCAAAAACTTCTTTTGCTCAAAATAACTATATAAAAAATGAAATTGAACTGGCTTATGGTATAGCAACATCTCCGGAAATTCCTGGTGCAACAGGTAATTTTTTTGATGCAGACAATAACCATACGCGTGTTGACAATATTTCCGGAATAGGCGGTTTTTCACTGGCATATAACCGGTATATTTCAAATCGTTTTTCAGTAGGAGTTACAGGTATTTATACTAAAGCAACAGTAACTTACCGCGTGCCTTCCGCAAAATTTGATTGGGCAATATTCACTGCATTGCTTAATGCAAAATATAACTATGTTCACGACCCTTTATTCCATATGTATTCCGGGCTGTCTGCAGGGTGTTCGTTCAATAACATTATCGGTTCAGCAGAAGGAAAGAATGATGCATTTGCTTATCAGCTAAGATTACTGGGCGCACGCTTTGGTGCAAAGTTTGGTGCCTTTGCAGAACTGGGTTATGGTTATGAAGGAATATTAAAAGCCGGAGTATCTCTGGAGTTTTAAAGAAATTCCCTGGCTGCATATGGCTGAACATGTTTTTGGGGCTATTGTCTTTTTTTCCATCCAATATAAGCCGGTAAAATAATAAAGCTCTATTATATCAACCTCGTGCATGCCCATCATTTCCACACGCTCACATTTCTTCACTATTTCAGCATGCCTTTAATCTCATTCAGTTTAAGCAGCGCTTCTACAGGCGTAAGCCGGTTAATATCCGTGCTTTCCAGCAGCCTTCTTATATCATCAAAAGTTTCGCTGTGTGCATCAAAAATGGAAAGTTGCATTTGTGGTATTGCCAGTTGCTTTACCGCAGAAGAAATATTGGGTCCGCCCTCTCCATGCTTTTCTTCCAGTTGCTTAAGTACCGCGTTGGCACGATCAATTAATGCAGGAGGCATACCCGCCATTTTAGCCACATGTATACCAAAGCTGTGTGTGCTTCCGCCGGGCGCTAATTTGCGCAGGAAAATAATTTTATTGCCTGCCTCTTTATTCGTGATGTGATAGTTCTTAATACGCGGAAGTTTATTTTCCAGTTCATTCAACTCGTGATAGTGCGTAGCAAATAATGTTTTTGGTTTGTGCGGCGAATTATGCAAAAACTCCGCAATACTCCACGCTATCGAAATACCATCGTATGTAGATGTTCCCCTGCCGATTTCATCAAGCAATATCAAACTTGCAGCAGAAATATTATTGATGATGCTGGCGGTTTCATTCATCTCCACCATAAATGTTGATTCTCCCCCGCTTAAATTATCTGATGCGCCAACCCTGGTAAATATTTTATCTGTAACAGGTATGCTTGCAGCAGATGCAGGCACAAAGCTGCCCGTATGTGCCATCAGTGTAATCAGCGCAGTTTGCCTTAGTAAGGCGCTTTTACCACTCATATTAGGCCCGGTAAGTATAATAATCTGCTGGTTATCCGGATCGAGAATAATATCGTTGGTAATATATTGTTCATCAGAGGGCAGGTAATGTTCAATAACCGGGTGCCTGCTGTCTTTCAGCGTTAACGCAGTGCCTTCGTGCAATTCCGGTTTTTTATAATTATACTGCAATGCGTTGCCCGCAAAACACAACAGGCAGTCCAGTTTTGCCAGTATATTTCCATTCAACTGCATGGGGGCGATATAATCCTGCAATTCAACCAGCAGCTTATCATATAGTTCCAGCTCTATCTGGAATATTTTTTCTTCAGCCCCGGTTATTTTTTCTTCGTAATGCTTTAATTCAGGCGTAATATATCTTTCCGCGTTTGCCAGGGTTTGTTTTCTTATCCAGCTTTCAGGCACTTTGCTTTTGTGCGAGTTAGTTACTTCAAGGTAATAACCGAATACATTATTATAACTCACTTTTAAAGAAGATATACCCGTTGCCTGCATTTCTTTCTGCTGCAGTTCCAGCAGGTAATCTTTACCGTTAGTTGCAATATTTCTTAATTCATCCAGTTCGGCATGCACGCCCATATTAATTATGCCACCTTTATTTGCCTGCACCGGCGGATTCTCAGTAATGTCTTTATTGATTTTCTCTGCTATATAAGTGCAGGTATTCAAACCATCAGCCAGCCTCTTAAGATAATCATTGCTGCTGTTTATACAACTGTTTTTTATTTCCTGTATATGCTGCAATCCACGGGCAATATGTTTTATTTCACGCGGGTTAATCTTCTTCAATGGTATTTTACTCACCAGCCGCTCAATATCGCCGCATTGTTTTATATGCTGAATGATTTTTGTACGCAGGTCAACTTCTTTAATAAAATACTCCACAAGATTCAGTCGCTCATTAATTCTTGCCATATCTTTCAACGGCAATACCAGCCACCGCCTCAGCAAACGTGCACCCATTGGCGAAACCGTATTATCCATTACCTTTTGCAAGGTGTGTCCACTGTCTACACCAGTACCCAGCAATTCAAGGTTACGTATAGTAAACCTGTCCATCCATAAATGCTCATCCTTATCAATACGCTGTATGGAAGTGATATGCTGAAGGTTGGGATGCTCCGTATCTTTCAGGTAATGCAATACCGCGCCGGCAGCAATAATACCGGCATGCATATTTTCTATGCCATAACCTTTCAGCGAATGTGTGCCGAAATGCTTCAGTAAACTTTCTGTAGCATATTTCTCTTCAAACAACCAGCTCTCTAAAGTATAAGTGTAAAATTTTGTGCCGAAGGTTTCTTTAAAATGTTTTTGAAAGCTGCGCTGAAAAACAACTTCTGCGGGTTTCAGGCTCTGCAATAATTTATCAGCATACTCTGCATTTCCTTCCGCCACAAAAAATTCTCCGGTTGATATATCAAGAAAAGCAGTGCCTATAATGTTTTCACCAAAATATACACCCGCTAAAAAATTATTGCTGTTATGTTCAAGCAGTTTATCGTTAGTGGCAACGCCGGGAGTAACCATTTCTGTAACGCCGCGTTTCACAATTCCCTTAGCCGCTTTCGGGTCTTCTAACTGATCACATATTGCTACACGGTAACCAGCCTTTACCAGCTTATGCAAATAGGTATCCAGCGCATGGTGCGGAAATCCTGCCAGCTCAGATGATGAAGCCGCGCCATTGTTTCTTTTGGTAAGCGTAATGCCAAGCACCCGCGAAGCCACAATCGCGTCTTCACCAAATGTTTCATAAAAATCACCAACCCTGAACAATAAAATCGCATCCGGGTATCGCTGCTTAATTGCCCGGTGCTGCTGCATTAATGGAGTATCTGAACTTGCTTTTGCCATACTGGGGTGACAAAAATAACGAACTGAACCGCAAATATTTTCCACAAGTTTCCCCAAATTATAAAGGATATTTTTATGTAGCCGGCTTCAGTGCAAATGGCATCGTTCCTTGCCACGCTCGCTTGTACTGCATATCATTGTGCGGCATGGTTGTGGCAGGCTGAGTATACTATAGCTTTCCGCATTAAAACTTTTACTTTCTTTGCCCTATGCGTAAATTAACCATGGATGAACTTAACCGTAAATCGGTTGAAGAATTTAAGGCTTCAGATAAAACGCCTGTAATTGCTGTACTGGATAATGTACGCAGTATGCACAATGTAGGCAGTGTATTCCGCACGGCAGATGCATTTCTTATTGAGGGCGTTTATTTATGCGGCTATACGCCAAAGCCGCCCCACAGAGATATACAAAAAACCGCCCTCGGAGCCACAGAAACCGTGCGTTGGGAATATTACAACACAACAGCGGAAGTGGTACAAAAGCTAAAAGCTTCCGGCTATCTCATATGGGCTATTGAGCAGGTAGAAGGCAGTATTGCACTTCATAAAATTTCGACCCACCAATTGCCGGATAATGGAAATGGTAAAATCGCAGTTATATTTGGTAATGAAGTAAGTGGTGTTGATGCCGAAGTACTAAAACTTTGCGATGGCAGCATAGAAATTCCGCAAATGGGTATGAAACACTCCCTGAATATATCGGTTGCAGCAGGTATAGTATTATGGGAGTTGACGAAGCAATATAAGCTGAAGTAAATATTGTGGTTATTTATTACACAAAATGTCACAGAGGATCATAATGCTACTCAAAGTGCCACAAAGTTCCTCAACATCCTTTAAAACATTAAAGCCATTGATTAAAAAATCAATGACTTTAATATTATAATAACATCATTTTCCTGTTTCTACCAGAACTTGGCATACAACGCAACCAGTATCAAAAGCATAATCACAATCATTGCAAGTACCGAAGGTTGCAGCTTAAACATTTGCTTATCCAACGCAAATGCTTTAGGATTAATCCTGGGCCCGGCAAGGCTGAATGCCACCATCACAATTACGGTAAACACAAATGCCCAACCCATACAAATAAGAAAAGGAATACGCCATACCTGCACACCGTTTTCCATTGTAGGGAAGGCAGTATACAATAATGTTTCATTGCCAAACCACTGTGGTGCATAGTTGTTGAAAAGTATTGCCATTACCAATCCGGTAATTAAACCAGCAATAGCAGCAGCGCCTGTTGTTCTTTTCCAGAACATACCGAGTACAAACATAGCAAATACACCAGGACTAATAAAGCCGGTATATTTCTGAATAAAGGTAAAACCACCTTCACCACCAATACCCAGCAAATCATTCCATGTAAATAATATCGCCACAATCATAGATGCTACAATCGTTACACGTCCTATCCAAACCAGTTTCTTTTCGTCAGCTTCTTTCTTAATATATTTTTTATAGATGTCGAGTGTGAAAATGGTTGATATACTATTTGCTTTACCCGCCAGTGAAGCTACTATGGCAGCAGTGAGCGCTGCAACAGAAAGCCCTTTTAAACCTGTAGGAAGAAAGCTTAACATAGCGGAATAAGCCCCGTCTTTACCACCGGTTAATTGTGGAAGATGCCCGTTTTTATGCAATACATACGCTGCTATACCTGGCAACATTACAATAATCGGCATCATCAGCTTAAGCATACCAGCAAACAAAATCCCTGTACGTGCCGTTTTTAAATCGGCACCCAACGCACGTTGTGTAATATACTGGTTACATCCCCAGTAATTAAGGTTCACAATCCACTGACCTGCAAAATACATAGCAATACCAGGGAGAATAAGATACTTATCAATTTCAATTTGAGGAGATTCAGGTGTTGGCTTGTCAAATATCATGTGGAAATGTTCCGGCGCATCTTTTATCAAAGTACTGAAGCCATCAAATACGCCTGTGCCCGCACCTACTTTATCACTTACAATATTTAATGCAAGCAGGGTTGTTGCCAAACCGCCGATGATTAATACTGATACCTGTATCACATCCGTATATCCTATCACTTTCATACCGCCTAACGTAATAATAATGGCGAAGATGGATAATAATATCATGATAAGATGAAGATATCCGCCACCAAGCAGCCCATTAATAGCTAATGCACCGAGATACAATATAGAAGTAAGATTAACGAACACATACAGGAACAACCAGAATATTGCCATAATTAAAGACACGCTTTCATTATAACGTGTTTTCAAAAACTGCGGCATCGTGTATATCTTGTTTTTAAGATATACAGGCATAAACCAAACAGCTATAATGATGAGCGCCAGGGCAGCTATCCACTCGTAGGCGGCAATAGCTACACCTGCAAAAAATCCATCACCACTCATACCAATAAATTGTTCTGCAGAAATGTTTGACGCTATCAGGGAAGCGCCGATTGCCCACCAGGTAAGAGAACCCTCGGCAAGAAAAAAGTCGTGCGTATCAACATGAGCCTTTTTCTTCCGCTGGTATATCCAGTATCCATAGGAAGCAACAATTACAAAGTAAATAAAGAAGACGAGGTAATCAGGAAGCTGCAGTCCATTTTTCATAACAAGTCAATCAGTTTTAGAATGTTGATATATTGAATTAAGCTTTATTGAGTTGGTAATACACATCACTCCAGCGTAATTCATTTTTGAATTGATAAAGATTAGTGTTTTTGCCGATAAGAACAAATTCAATTCCGGCCATTTCTGCAAAATCCTGCAAATGCTCCGCGGTTAAATTCTGGCTATAGCAGGTATGATGTGCCCCGCCGGCTAATATCCATGCGGCACAACCTGTTTTCATATCAGGATATGGTTTCCATAAAACCCTTGCCACAGGCAGTTTGGGTAATGCGTTTACCGGGTCAACGGCTTCTACTTCATTTACCAGCAAACGAAAACGATTACCTAAATCTACTACCGAAGCATTAATAGCTGCTCCTGCCCCTGAATTAAATACCAGCCTAACCGGGTCTGCTTTGCCACCAATACCCAAAGCATGTATTTCACAAGATGGTTTACCGTTGGCAATGGATGGACAAATTTCCAGCATGTGTGAACCTAATACAAGTGCATTGGCCGGGTCGAAGTGATAGGTATAATCTTCCATAAAAGAATTGCCGCCTTTCAGGCCTGTTGCCATTGTTTTCATTGCTCTTACCAGCGCGGCGGTTTTCCAATCGCCTTCGCCCGCAAAGCCATAACCATCTGCCATTAAACGTTGCACTGCCAGCCCGGGTAATTGTACCATACCATGCAGGTCTTCAAACGTATCTGAAAAACCTTTGAAATCACCCTCTTTCAAAAAAGCGCGTAAGCCCAGTTCAATTCTGGCGGCTTCGCGTAAGGATTGGTGCTGATCACTTCCTTTAGTTAATGACTTTGCCAATGTGTAACTGTCCTGGTATTCGCCTGTCAAATCATCAATGGCTTTATCACTAACGGCATTGATTACACGAACAAGATCACCAATACCATGTGTATTTACGGAGTAACCGAATTTAAATTCTGCTTCTACTTTATCACCATCTGTTACTGCAACATAACGCATATTATCACCAAACCGCACAAACTTTGCGCCTTGCCAATCGTTCCAGCCTGCGGCAGCGCGGCTCCAGGTATTAATACTTTCCAGCACTTCAGCATCCTGCCAGTAACCTACAACTACTTTGCGGTTAATGCGCATACGACTCACCATAAAACCAAATTCCCTGTCGCCATGAGCGCTCTGGTTCAGGTTCATAAAATCCATATCAATATCACTCCACGGTATATCGCGGTTAAATTGTGTATGAAGATGTAATAATGGTTTATGCAGAATCTTCAAACCATTGATCCACATTTTTGCAGGAGAAAAAGTATGCATCCAGGCAATGATACCGATACAGTTTTTAGCGGCATTGGCTTCCTGGCAAACCGCGTAAATTTCTTCCGGCGTTTTTACTGTTGGCTTCCAAACAATATTTACGGGTATTATGGGTGATTTATCTACATAAGCAGCGATGATTTGCGCATGCGAAGCAACCTGCTGTAAGGTTTCTTCACCATACAAATGCTGGCTGCCGGTTACAAACCAAATTTCGGGTGTGCTGAAATTTTTCATATAGTTATATAGTCTTTAAATGATACAACGATAGGTGAAATTTATTGGCCGTAATAACTATCCGGCCCGTGTTTGCGTTCAAAATGTTTTTTGATGAGGGCATTTTTCAGTCGCGGCGCTTTAGGATTTATACACTCCGTGAGATAAGCCATTTGTGCCACATTTTCCAGCACCGCGCTGTTGTATATCGCTTTCGCCGGCGTTTTGCCCCAGGTAAAAGGTGCGTGATTGCCCACCAGTATCATTTCTACCTCTTCATAGTTCAATCCTCTTTCTTTAAAACAATTCATTATCTGAAAACCTGTTTCATATTCATAATTGCCTTTTATCATGGCGTCATCCATTGGTGATGCGCAGGGAATATCAACAGTATTATGATCTGCATGTGTTGTGCCGAATATCGGTATATCTCTTTGCGATTGCGCCCACGCAGTGGCGTATGTGGAATGGGTATGTACAATGCCTCCTATATTTCCCCAATGCTTATATAAAACCGCATGTGTTAATGTGTCTGAAGAAGGACGAAGATTACCATCTATTGTATTACCATCAAAATCAACAATCACCATTTTGGCGGGCGATAATTCATTATAAGGAACACCGCTTGGTTTAATGGCAAATACGCCAAGCGATCTGTCAACAGCGCTAACATTACCAAAAGTAAAAAGCACCAAACCCAGCTCCGGCAATTGCATGTTTGCTTTGTAAGCAGCTTCGCGTATGTGATTGTAGTTCATCATGTTGGTTTTTTGTTGGCTATGAGCTTTCAGTAGCTCCAGGTTGCAGGTTGCAAGTTGCAGGTTATACAACCTGTAACCTGTAACCTGTAACCAGTAACCCGAAACCAGAAACCAGAAACTTGCAACCTGTAACTGGCAACCACCTGATTGCTGACAGCTTCCTCCTCATGATTCCAAAAATTTTCCAAGTTTCCTATACGCCTCATATCTTTTATTATATATCTCCACTTTTGAGGTATCGGGTGTATATACTTTATCAAATCCCTGTCCCATTGCCTGCATGGCATCTTCCACTTTATTGTACACCCCTGCTGCTGTTGCTGCAAACATTGCAGCGCCAATGGCACAGGTTTGTTCTGATTTATGAATGCGTATCGGCATATTGGCAATATCTGCCAGTGTTTGCATGGTAAATGATGATTTGCGTGCAACACCTCCCAACCCGATTAAGCCTTTTACCGGTATACCTTGTTCATTAAATCTTTCAATAATAGCTCTTGCTCCAAAACAAATGGCTTCATTCAATGCTTTGAAAATTTTTGGCGCATCTGTACCGAGATTTAATTGAGTTATCGCGCCTTTTAGTAATTGATTTGCATCAGGCGTTCTTCTGCCGTTTAACCAGTCAATTGCCAGTTCATCTTTTTCACTCAGCGGAAGTTTGGCAGCTTCTTCACTCAGCGTTGCGATGATTTTTTCGGTAGCAGCATTTCTTTGCATTTCATCAGTAATAAATTTTTGTATGGGCCAGCTTAATATATTTTTAAACCAGGCAAATACATCGCCAAATGCGCTTTGACCCGCTTCAAGCCCCATCATTCCCGGAATGATAGAACCCGGCACCTGGCCGCAAATGCCGCTTACTAAAATATCTTTCACTTCATCAACAGGCGCTACCAGCATATCGCAGGTAGATGTGCCCATTACCCGGCTGAGATGATAGGGTTCTATCTGGCCGCCAACGGCGCCCATATGTGCATCAAAAGCGCCAACACCTATCACAACATCAGCAGGTAAGCCAAGCCGTTGTGCCCATTCAGCGGAAATTGTTCCGGCTGCCTGGTCTGCGGTATATATATCTGTAAAAAGCCTTGAAGTAAATCCATCCAACAATGGATCGAGTGATTGGAAGAAATTATTTGGAGGCAGCCCGTTAAATTCTTTTGCCCAAAGCGCTTTATGCCCTGCCGAACAAACGCCTCTTTTCATTTGATGCACATCTGTTCCGCCAGTTAAAACAAATGGAATCCAATCGCAATGTTCCACCCATGAATAGCAGGCTTGCCGCACTGCTTTATCGGCACGCAGTATATGCAGCAGCTTTGCCCAAAACCATTCAGAAGAATATATGCCACCGACAAACTGCAGGTAATTGGTATCAAATTTTTCAGCATGCTTATTTATTTGCGCAGCTTCTTTTGTAGCTGTATGATCTTTCCACAAAACAAACATTGCATTGGGATTATTGCGGAATGCAGAAAACATTGCTAACGGCGTACCTGTTTTATCAACCGCTACCGGTGTTGAACCTGTTGTATCAATCGAAATTGCTTTAATATTTTTTGCTACTGCTGCTCCTGCATGATTAACGCATGATGTAATCGTATGCTCCAAACCTTCCAGGTAATCGAGCGGATGTTGACGAAACTGGTTGGTGGATGGATCGCAGTATAAGCCATCCTTCCAACGGGGATAATAAAAAACGGAAGCGCTGATTTCTTCGCCATTAGCGGCATTTACAATAACGGAACGTACAGAGTCTGTACCATAATCAACTCCTATTACAAAGCAATCTTGTGACATAGTTTTTGAAAATCGGTGTCAAATTAACACTTATTATCTCAAATTTCTTAATTTTTAATTGAGATTATCGGGGTTGGGTATAAAATTGAGGAAAGCATTGAGTTTTGCCTGGTACTTGCGTTTATCGAGCTTAAAGTAAAAAGCGCCGCGTTTAGAACTGGCTCTCTCTTTATCTTTTTGTTTAACAAGTAGCCCGGTAGAGAGAATTTTGCGACTAAAATTTCTTTTATCCATCATCTGGTTATAAATGCCTTCGTATAAAGTTTGCAACTGGGGCAGTGTAAACTTTTCGGGCAGGAGTTCAAATACTATAGGATGAAAAGCTGCTTTATACCTTAGTTTTTGTTTTGCCAGTTCTACCATTTTCTGGTGATCAAAAATAAGCTGCGGCATTTCATTCAGCGGAAACCAGTGTGCCTCATAATCATCATTAAGCTGCTCTTTATATTGGTTGATATCAATTAAACTGGAGAATACCAGCGATACTGTTCTTTCAAGCGGATCGCGGTTTATATCGGTAAAGGCATGTAGTTGCTCCATATACACATCACTTAATCCTGTTAAGGCTTTAAGTACCCGGGCGGCGGCGGCTTCAGCAGTTTCATCCTTGTGCACAAATCCGCCCATCAGGCTCCATTTTCCTCTTTCCGGCTCAAACCCGCGTTTTATAAGAAGCACATTCAGTTGCGATCCATCAAATCCGAAGATGATGCAATCGACCGCAACAAGCATTTTGTTTTTGTGAAAATAGTAATTAAGCTTCATTAAGAGGGGGTTTTACAAGGGCAAAATAATTCCCCAAATATAGAGCATTATCAAATCAGATAAATCTATTGAATAATGGTTTTGGTCAGGCTGCCAAAGGGTTTAATCTATTTTGAGTATTTTTTCCACAACGGTTTTATCACCATATACCAGCTTAATAAAATAAATACCCCGCGCAACAGTCCTGAGGTTTATAGGAATATAATTAGATATGCCGGCATTTTCATATTCTGCTTTCCATACCACCTGCCCAACACTGCTAAACACAGCTATTGCCTTTAATGGGGTAGAAGAGTTATAATTCTGCAAAACCAGTGAACCTGTTGTTGGGTTTGGCGTGAGTATATAGCCTTTTTGCTTAAGTGCGGCAGGGAGTGTAACGCTGTATATCCGTATATCGTCCAGGTAAGCATTATTGCCATAGCCGTTAATCATCCTGAACCGAACCATTACCTTATCAAACTTGCCTGCAATTACCGGGGAAAGATCAAGTGTATCTGCCACCCATTCGGTTGATGCAGGCACATAATCATCGCTTACCTAATCAGTCTTTGTTTTTAAATCATTACCGCCTTTTTTATAACCGGTTAAAAAGGTTTGCCCGCAATCTGTTGAATATTCAACCACCAAAGTATCTCTGCTGGATGAAGAAGCCTGGGCTGCTGCATGCCAGAAAGTAACTTTTACAGAATCCGCTGTTATTGGAATGGTTACCTGCGGGCTGTTAAGTATTGAACTCTTACCAAATAGCTGGTAATGATAGTTATCAAATTTTACAGATGCTCCACCGGAGTGTGCGGTATTTGTTGCTTTAACCGGGTTATACTCCTTTACATCACTTGTATTTGAAATACCCCAACCCTGCGGAGGAAAGCTGGATTCAAATCCTTCTGACACCGGAGCTGTAGCAGTACCTGTTACTGAAAAAATATTTGTTGCCGTATCATTTGCCACAAATTGATCAGATGCTCCATTTGGCTGTGTGGTATACACTTTTATAGAATGATAACCTGCGCTAACAGTAATGGCATCACCGGAAATAGTGGTAGTTTGCAGTGATGGTAAAGACAAAGCAATTGTTTTAACTGCGGGTGTCTGCCCATCTACCGAAGTATTAATGTTTACAACAGTTAAAGTGGTGCTGCCAATATTCCTGATCAATAATTGTGGCGTAAACGTAGTTGCGCAATTAAGAATTATATTGTTGGGAGAAATAAGCTGTTGTGCTTCTACATCATTATTGTACAGGAGTGGCGGAACACAACCATTGGAAGATAAAAGCGGCGTTAACTCAGAAAAAGAATTCATTGCCGAAGCCATCCGGTCTGTTTGACCTACAGTAAAAAGGCACATGGCTGCATCATCCACATAATCCATATAAGTCATAAACATTACACCGGGAGCAGTTGAGGTACAGGCATCTGTTTGTGGGTATAAAGGGGTATCAAAAAAACAGGTACTTTGATTCGGTGTATCATCTACATTATCTGAATCAGTGCAGGATGCTGTACAACTATTAGCACCCCATATATGAGCAAGGTTAAAGAAATGTCCTATTTCGTGTGTAGCAGTTCTGCCTTTATTAAACGGAGCTCTTGCCGTACCAATAGTTCCAAAAGCGCGGTAAGAATTTACAAATCCTCTTTCGCCTGCAGCTATTCCCAGTCCGGGCATAAATGTGTAACCCAAATCATTATCATCTTCCATTTCACAAACCCATATATTAAGGTATTTATTTACATTCCAGGCATCAACACCGCCCATTGAGGAATATTTTACAGGATCTCCCTCGCCGGGATATGATTTGGTAACTGTTGAAAATCTTTCAATACCTGTAGTAGGCGCATTACCCGGAGTACGTTGTGCCAGGCAAAACCTTAGTTCACTTTTGCCAAACCTTGCCTTAAAGGCAGCGGGAATATTAACAGAATCTGCATTTAAGCCGGCATAATCTGCATTTAGTACATCAAGCTGACTTTGTACCTGCGCATCTGTAACCTGCGATGGATCTTCCATTAAAATATGAACTACTACGGGTATAGTTACAACAGCATTAACCCTTTGCTCTGCCGGTATACCTTGTTTTTGCTTTCTCAGCAATTCATATTTTTTTTGAAAATCCTGTTGCCTTTTTTCAAAAGCTATTTTTTCCTGTGGATGCTGCTGAAAATATTTTTCCATTACCGTGCCTGTAGCACAACCACGATGCTTTATGGTATTACTCTGTGATGATACAGTTAACCAGCCAAAAGATAATAGTGCCAGGAGTATATATCGGGATGCAGCGGTTTTATTCACAAATATTTTTTTACCTACGTTGCTCAAATGTATTACAAGTACCTTTTATAGTAAAATTATACCGAAAGTGTTATTATAAGAAAACGACAAACAAATTTATTAGGTATACGAACATAATACTTATTTGGTTTGGCCGTTGTTAACCCTTAGCCTCCCGGCTACTCCTGCTTCTTGCCTTTTCCCTGGCCTAATACAATACTTCCAGGCTTTTTTCAATTATGCCCACACATTCCAGTACCTGCTCCTCAGCAATAATTAAAGGAGGCGCAAATCTTATTTTATCGCCGTGCGTTGGCTTGGCAAGCAAACCATTTTTCATCAATTCAAGACATAGTTTCCATGCGGCATCTTCATCATTGTGTTTTATAACAATTGCATTTAATAAACCTTTTCCCCTGATACTATGTATAAATGGAGTATTAATTTTTTGCAATGCTTCTCTTAATACAATACCCATGCGTTCCGCATTTTCAGCCATATTTTCGTCTTTAAGTACTTTCAATGATTCTATTGCTACTGCGCAGGCAAGAGGGTTACCACCGTATGTTGAACCATGTTCCCCTGGTTTTATTGTCAGCATAACTTCATCATCTGCCAATACTGCGCTTACGGGTAATGTTCCTCCGCTTAATGCTTTACCCAGCATCAGTATATCAGGTCTTACATTTTCATGATCGCAGCACAACATTTTTCCTGTACGGCATAAACCGGTTTGTATTTCATCTGCAATAAACAATACATTATTTTTTGCGCATAATGCTTTTGCTTTTGCAAGATATTGTTCATGCGGCACTTCAACACCGGCTTCACCCTGTACAGGCTCTACAAGAAAGCCGGCTACGTTTTTATCAGCCAGGGCTTGCTCCAAAGCCGCAATATTACTGTAAGGGATAACCGAAAAGCCCGGCGTAAAAGGACCAAATTGTTTGGTTGAAGCCGGATCTGTACTGAAAGAAATTACAGAAGTGGTTCTTCCATGAAAATTTCCTGAACATACAATAATTTTTGCATCATTCTCCCGGATACCTTTTACAGCATAACCCCATTTTCTGCAAAGCTTCAGCGCCGTTTCTACTGCTTCTACTCCTGTATTCATGGGTAATACTTTATCGTAGCCAAAATATGCCGTTATATACGCTTCATATTCACCTAAAAGATTATTGTAAAATGCTCTTGAAGTAAGTGTGAGTTTTTGTGCCTGTTTTACCAACGCGTTAATAATCCGCGGGTGGCAATGCCCCTGGTTTACGGCAGAATAACCGCTCAGGAAGTCATAATATTTTTTTTCATTAACATCCCAAACATACACACCTTCTCCTTTTTGCAACACAACGGGCAAAGGATGATAATTGTGCGCGCCATATTTTTCTTCAAGCGTTAAATAATAATTTGTTTTATGCGCAATGATATCTGTTAAATGCATAAAGAATAATTACAACAGTAAAATAATAATATACAATAAATACCGGAGAAACAGTATCACTAAAAGATACCCGGGAAATAATAGAACCTTTATTAATGATTAAGGAAATCAAGGTTCTGATCCAGGAAAGATAATATGTAAGCAGAGTGTTTTATAAAATGATTTAGTGCAAGATAAGCCTTATCTGATTAATTTCTGAATGTAGTGTTTTGGCCATTCTTTTGGCGCTGCGATATCTGAAGCAAATATGCCATACACAGTTGAACCGCTGCCCGACATGGATGCGTATACTGCACCCAGGTCATACATTTTTTGTTTTATCCCGGCTATTTCAGGATATTTTGCAAACACAGGAGATTCAAAATCATTAATTATTTCATACTTCCATGTTTCCGGCGGCTGCTGAATAATATGCTTTATTGATTTAGCCGGTTGTGACGATTTGATATTTGAAAAAGCCCACCCGGTATTTACATGGATTCCGGGATTCACAAGCATAATGATATACGCCGATAAGTCTAATGTTATGGGAAGCATTTCTTCTCCTCTGCCACTCGCAAAACATGGTTTATTATAAATAAAAAAAGGGCAGTCACTTCCAAGGTGCAGACTGTATTGCAACAGTTGTGCACCTGTTAAACCAAGATTGAATTTTGTATTTAATAGCTTTAATGTAAAAGCTCCATCAGCAGAACCGCCTCCAAGTCCGGCACCTGCAGGTATAGTTTTATGCAGGTAAATATCTACAGAAGGTAATTGCGGGAAATCTTTTTTAAGCAGGTAATATGCCTTTAAACAAATGTTCTCTGCCGGGTCTCCCTGTATTTCCAGGCCTGAAACATGCATTGCCGGTAAACCGGAATTCTGCTTACCTGTTATTTCCAGCACGTTTGTCCATTGTATGGGATAAAAAATGGTTTCAATATTATGAAAGCCATCGCTGCGCTTTGAGGTGATGTTAAGCCCAATATTAATTTTACAATCAGGAAATACCACCACGGCATTATAATTAGTTAAAGAAAATTTTATTTTTTCTTCCGGTGATTAATCTCATCCCTGATAGCAATTGCGCGGAGATAATCTTCCTGTTCAAGCACTTCTGAAAGTAACTGATTGAGATCTTCAAGCGACATACCTTTAAGATCATCTTTGCTGCCACCTGTTTCTTTTACTACCGGTTGATCTTCATCGGGTTTTTTCTTTTTTCCCGAGTCTTCCATCAATATACCTGCACTTTCAAGTATGTGCTCATAAGTATATATCGGGCAGCCAAAGCGCACAGCAAGCGCAAGGGCATCCGATGTACGTGAATCTATTTCTACGGTATCGTGCTCGTTGCTGCAAAGAAGTTTTGAATAAAATATACCTTCCTGTAAATCACTGATTATAATTTCGTGGAGTTCAACATTGAAGGCCATCATGAAATTTTTCATAAGGTCATGCGTAAGGGGCCTGCTGGGTTGCATACGCTCAAGCGCAACAGCAATAGCCTGCGCCTCAAAGCCTCCAATAACAATTGGTAAACGCCTTAACCCATTGGTTTCTCCAAGCACCACCGCGTAAGAATGAGTTTGAGTAATACTATGCGAAAGCGCTACTATTTCCAGTTCTATTTTCTTCATAATCTGTTGCGAATGTACAAGAATTTTATAAAAATGGTAAGCCGGAATACTTAAAATAAAAAAACCGCACCTGTTTGAAAAGGGGCGGTTTTAGTAGAAGGACATTGTGTTTTCTCATGCTACGCCTTTCACTTTTTTAATCTCTTCTATAAGTTTAGGTACCACACCAAAAGCGTCTCCAACTATGCCATAATCAGCGGCTTTGAAAAATGGCGCTTCCGGGTCTTTATTAATTACAACTATTGTTTTACTTCTGTTTACGCCAGCAAGATGTTGTATAGCCCCGGATATACCAATGGCAATATACAAGTTAGGAGCAATAGCCAAACCTGTTTGTCCAACATGCTCATGATGTGGTCGCCAATGAGCGTCGGCCACAGGGCGGCTACATGCAGTAGCTGCGCCAAGTAATTTTGCCAATTCTTCAATCATTCCCCAGTTTTCCGGCCCCTTTAAGCCGCGTCCTCCGCTCACAACAATATCTGCTTCACTCAATGGCACTTCTCCTTCTACTTTATTTACCGCAGTTACTTTAACTTTTGTTGCATCTGTTTTAACATCAAAAGAAACTACTTCGGCTGTACCGCTTCCTGTTGCACTAACCGGGTAAGAATTAGGGTTGAGCGCAATAATTTTTACATCTGTATTCAATGAAATATTTGCAAACGCTTTACCAGAAAATACTGTTTTCTTTACCACAAACCCATTAGCAGTATCAGGCAACGCAACCGCACCAGAAACCAACGCTGCCTTTAGTTTAACAGACAGCCCCGGAGCTATTGCCTTACCATCTACGTTATTGGAAAATATAATTACTTTGGCTCCGCTGCTTTGTGCCACTTCTGCAATTACGCTGGTAAACGCCTGTGCATCTAAATGATTAAACGTTGCCTTATTTACATGATAAATTTTCTTTACACCGTATTGCCCTAAAGCCGCAAGATCTTCACTTGCACTTCCTAATGCTACACCCTCCGCACCTACTCCCAGGTTTTCTGCTACCTTAACGCCATAGCTTAATGCCTCAAGAGAAGCTTTTTTTATATGTCCTTCAGATTGATCTATAAATATTAAAACTGACATTTGATTTGAGATTTGGGATTTTTTAATGCTTTAGAATACTTTGGCTTCTTCGTGAAGCAATCTTACCAGTTCGGCAGGATTATCTGCAGGAACAAGTTTTACACCGGCTTTTGCAGGGGGTAGTTCAAAACTTACTATACTTGTGAGATTATCCGCTGCCACTGGTTCAACTACTTTAAGTGGCCTGGTTCTGGCAGCCATAATACCACGCATATTGGGTATACGTGCTTCTGCCATTCCTTTCTGGCAACTTACCAATACAGGTAATGCAACATCACAAACTTCTTCACCACCTTCAATTTCGCGGGTAATTACAGCATTGCTTCCATTTAGTAAAAGCTTGGTAGCCAGTGAAACATAAGGAAGGTTCAATAGCTCTGCAACCATACCTCCTATGCAAGATCCATTATAATCTATTGTTTCTTTACCGGTAAGAATCAAATCGTATGCGCCTTGCTTTGCTACTTCAGCAATTTGCGAAGCTATATAATAGCTATCCTGGCTTGATGCGTTTATTCTTATAGCTTCATCTCCACCTAAAGCAAGCGCTTTACGTATAACAGGCTCAGCATCGGCTTCACCAACTGTTACAAGATGAATAACTGCAGAAGCATCTTTTTCTTTTAACTCTATTGCCCTTACCAAAGCATACCACTCATCATAAGGGTTAATAATCCATTGAACAGCATCTGCAGCAAACTTAGTATTATTATCAGTGAAGGCTATCTTTGTTGTGGTGTCAGGCGCTTTACTTATGCAAACTAAAATTTTCATTTACCAAGATATTTGATTAGAAATTACACTGTGAAAATAAAGTTGTTTATGCAACTATCTTGACACAAATATAGCAACTAATCATTGTAAACTTACAGATAGTTTTAAAAGTTTTTTACTGTTTTATTAACTTATGACTAGTCTCATTTTTATCCGCTATCACCTTAATAATGTAAATACCGGGTTGAAGGTTAGAAATATTTAATTGCTGGTTGCCGGCTACACTTGTCCATTGTTTTACCAATTGACCGCTAATATTGAAAACATCTATTTTTTCGGCTTTTAATATGCCTTTTAAAACAAAATAGTTGTTAGCAGGATTTGGAGTAAGCCTGGCTACCCCCGCTGCATTAATATTTACATTCACAATCTTGCTGAAAGTATAAGCTCCATCTTTATCCGTTTGTTTAATACGGTAATAATTAATTCCATAAAATGGAGTATAATCCTTTAAATTATAAGTATGCTCACCGGGTTTATTTGCAGAAGGAACATTCCCGATTTTTTCGAACGCTATCCCATCTGCGCTGCGCTCAACATCAAAATAAGCAGTATTCAATTCATTTGTTGTTTTCCATTCCAGGCACACATTATTTGAACAGTTAACAGCAGTAAAATCTAACCAGGTTAATGGTAGTATTACACTTCCAACATTCTGACGCGAACTATATAACACTAACCCGTTGGCTTCAACATTATGCACTTCAATCCAGTAATCTCCTGACTCGGAAACCTGGAAAGTAGAATCGCCGTTTTGGGTTTGTACAACAACTCCTTCTTTATATAGGATATAGGTATTTTTTGAAAGAGTTCCGTCAGCAGAAACAGAAAGTATGGAATTATTATTATTTAAATCAAGCGTTTTTTGATTTTTATAACTGTAATCAGTAACAATTGATTCATCGTTTTTTTTACCTATACACTCCATTCCGGAAAACGTAAATAAATTATTACTAAGGTTTACCGCCTGCAGGTTTGATAAATTACAAAGACCCGGGGGAATAGAACCTGATAATTTATTATTGTTAATATTAAGCCGCACAAGTTTTTGCAAATTTCCCAGAGAAGTTGGAAGTGATCCCTGAATCTGATTACTGTCAAGCTCAAGTGATTGAAGATTAGTAAGGTTTGCAACTGATGAAGGAACCTGCCCTGAAATTTGATTATTACCAACATTTACAGATACTACAGTGGCATTATTGCCAAAGTCGCCGGGAAGTGCCCCGGTAAGATTATTGTTACTTAAATCGATGATATAACATACCAGGGGGAAATAACCGGAAGGAATTGAACCGGAAAATGAATTATTATTAAGGCGAAGTGCCAGCAGATCAGGTATTGTTGCTAACTCCGGCGGTAAAGAACCACTAAACTGGTTATAGGAAAGATTCAGATCATGTAACCAGGTTCTTCCCAATTCCTTTGGTATTACCCCGCTAAGCTGATTATTAGATAAAATCAGGTCGGTCATCCTTGCCATTCTGCCTAAAGACACAGGCAGTTGCCCGGTCAACTTATTGTGATCTAACACTAATTCAATCATCATTTGTAAATCTCCAACCTTAGTTGATATTTCACCTGTAATCTGATTATTGTTCAGATAAAAATACTGTAATGCAGACAGCGTGTAAACGCTCTCAGGAATACTGCCTTCAAGTTTATTATTGCTCAAATATATACCCGTTATAGCTGATAGATCTCCGATAGATGAAGGTAAAGTTCCTTTAAGATTATTATTTACCAGGTATATATTGGTTACCCTGTTACCGGTAACTGTAATACCATTCCACTCACTTACTTTTTGGGTAAGCCAGCCTTCCTTATTTTTCCAGCCAGAACCGTTGGTGGCATTGTATAAGTTTACAAGAGCCAGGCTATCTGACACGTTCACCTGTGCATAAGAAGCTATTGCTGAAATAAATAAATAAACTAAGAGAAAGAAAGCTTTCATAGTGATTTTTGGAATTAGGTATCTTTTAACAAAACTGATTCCGTTTAAGCAAAAAATGTGCAATTTTTGCCTTAACAGTACCTTTATAAAAAAAAAATTATACTATATCCCGGGCTACAGTGAGTGTAATTAAATTATACATAAACAATAATTTAATATGAATAAAATTGATAGTTTATTGAAATTTTTAAAACATGAACCTGAGGATAGTTTTTTAAATCATGCGCTTGCTTTGGAATATGAAAAATTGGGAGACTATGATCATGCATTGACGTTATTTAAAAAAATATTGGAAAGAGATCCTGATTATATAGGATCTTATTATCATTTAGGTAAATTGCTGGAAATCAGGAATGATTATAAAGCGGCTATGGAATGGTATGAAAGAGGAATGGCGAAAGCGAAAGCAACCGGCGATACTAAAAAATATAATGAGTTAAAAGAAGCCTATGATGATATTGCTGATTGATAATTTATTTATTGTAGTATGGATATAGCGCTGCTTAATAGATTTAAAGAATATGTAACAGAACAACAATTATTTGTACCTGATGATTCATTATTGATTGCTGTGAGTGGAGGTGTTGATTCTATTGCACTATGCGAATTATGTTACCTGGCAGGTTACACATTTACAATGGCGCATTGCAATTTTCAGCTACGTGAAGCCGAGAGTGACAGAGATGAGGAATTTGTGATAGAAATTGCCAGGAAATACGGGGTTCGGATTTTGACAAAAAAATTCGAAACCCTCTCCTTTGCCGCTTCCCAAAAATGCTCTATACAGGTAGCCGCAAGAAAGTTGCGGTACGAGTGGTTTAATGAAATACTGGAAACCCGGAAAAAACTGAATGAAAACCAACTCACCCCAAGGTATATTCTAACAGCCCATCATGCAAACGATAATACGGAAACTGTGCTTATGAATCTTTTTAAATGTACCGGCATATCAGGTATGAGGGGAATTTTACCTAAAGCCAATAATATTGTTCGTCCATTATTATTTGCACACAAACAAAGCATTATTGATTTTGCACAGCAACGGGCGTTATCATACCGTGAAGACTCAAGTAATACATCCGACAAATATTCAAGGAATTACATCCGCCATCACGTTATTCCCGCTATTGAAGCAGCATATCCACACGCATCTTCAAATATAAACAATACCATTCCGCACTTAAGAGATGCCGAAATTTTATATAACCAGGCAATTGAATTTCACAAAAAGAAATTAATTGAATATAAAAGCGGAGAAGCATCTATACCTATACTTAAACTATCTAAGGCATCTCCTTTAAAAACTATCATTTTTGAAATAGCAAAAGAATATGGTTTTACTCCCGCACAAACTGATGAAATAGTAAAGCTGATGCATAGTGAAACAGGGAAGTATATTACCTCAGCTACCCATAGAATACTCAAAAACCGCAACAGGCTGATCATTTCATCTTTACAGCCTGATTTGCCAGGATTAATACTTATTGAAAAACAAGATGAGCTCGCCTTGTTTCAAAACGGTAAAATAACAGTTGCAGCCAGGGAAATGAAACCTGGTAAGATATCGCCTGATTTGAACACAGCAAACCTTGATGCACATTATATCAGCTTTCCGTTATTAATAAGAAAATGGAAACAGGGAGATTATTTCTATCCTTTAGGCATGCCCAAAAAGAAAAAAATTGCAAGATTTCTTATTGATAAAAAATTATCATTATCCGACAAAGAAAAGATATGGGTTGTGGAATCCAATAAAAAGATATTGTGGGTTATTAATCACCGGATAGATGACAGGTTCAAAATAACGGATAAAACAAAAAAAATATTACAAATAAAATTTGAACCCGGCTAACGGTTTAAGATTGAACGCATAAATTCACTTAACACATCAATATGGTTGTTTGAGAATAATTTTACTGCAATCACAGTAAATACAATGCCAAACACAGCACCAAAAAAATGTGCAACATGCCCAATATTTCCTGTTCCTTTTTTTGCCAGGTATGCAGACAAGCCAAGGAATAGTATGCCAAAAATATAGCCCGGAATATCAAAAGGAATAAACATAAAGCGAATGGGCAGGTTAGGTTGAAGTATTATTCCTGCAAAAATAACTGCTGACACAGCTCCGGAAGCTCCCAATGCAGTATACCCATACACATCTTTATATTTAATATAATCGGGTATTGTTGATATAACCAATGCTCCAACATACATTACGAGAAAGAAAATTTTTCCTTTAACATCAAAAAAGTAGGGTGCGGAAAACAGGTGTTCTTCTACAAACACACCAAATGAATACAAGGAAAGCATATTGAATGAAAGATGGATATAATCTGCATGAATTAACCCATACGACAAAAACCTGTAATATTGCCCGCTACTTTTAATTACCGCAGGCCAAAATATAAGTTCTCCTTTCATTTTAGCGTTGCTCATTGCTACTATGGAAATTATGCTGGTAAGTATAACTATAACAAGCGTAATAGACATGAGTTGATTTTTGCCGAAGATACTTTAAAGCCAAATAACAAAGGATTATCATCAGGTAAATTATGCATGGTGATACTTTTCATTTCTAATAATGGTGCATGCACGGTATACCTGTTCCGCAAGCATTAAGCGAACAATTTGGTGAGGAAATGTAAGCGGAGACAAAGACCATGTGTAATCAGCCCTTGTAAAAACAGTATCGTCTACCCCATATACTCCCCCGATACAAAATACCATACGTTTGATACTGATGTTTTTTTTATTTTCTATTAACCCGGCAAGCTGTTCGGAGCTAATCAGCTTACCCTTCTCGTATAACAATACAAGAAAATCATTTTTTTCTACACAACTTAAAATTAATCCGGCTTCCTTTTGTTTTCTTTCATGTACCGACAGCCCATCAGCATTTTTAATAGTTGGGAGTATTTTCCATTCAACAGGATAATAATAAGATATTCTTTGGGTAAAATCCTTAATTGCAGGTTGTATATCTGCCGTATCTGGTTTACCTATTGAACAAAATAAAAATTTCATGATTAATAATAAGCCTTGCTATGATTTTGGCTCAATTGTATGATCTATAATCCGAAGATAGTTATCCGTTAAAATACCATAATTAAGATTTTCTACCAGGAATTTCTTCCCGTTTTCACCCATTTTTTGAAGCGTAGCTTTATCCATTTTACTAAATTTCAAAATTTCCTCTGCCATTAAATCAGGTCTATCTGCAGGAATAAATCTTCCACACTCAGCTTCATTTATGATGCAATAATAGCCATCTAATGATACTAATATTGGTCTTGCGCTATGCATATAATCAATCCATTTATTGGGCGATACGCCATAGTTGTAAATTGAATTCCCTCCTTTCCAGGGATTTATTAAAAGATCGGCATTACTTAAAAAAGCTGCCACCTTTGATTTGCTTACTTTGTCAAAAAAATAAACATTCGGCAAGCCATACTCTTTTGTCTTTTCAATCAAACTATCTTTTAAAGGCCCTGCACCAAGTATTGCAAATACAATAGGTTGGTCTTTCAAAATTTTTGCTGCTTCTATTATCTGGTCTACACAATTGGCAAGTCCTATTGTTCCTGCATATCCCACAATAAAATTGTTCTTTCTTTTCTCTTCAAAAAATTCAGCATGCGCAG
>JADLCD010000031.1 GCA_020847395.1 Chitinophagaceae bacterium | reverse complement strand
CTGAGCCTCTGTTGCCTTAAACGTATCATACAGGATATCATACATCAAACAAGATCACTTAATCAAAATATCAGAAATTTTGGCAAATTAAATTTTGGACTGAGTTAAACAGCAAGCCCTAAATATTTTTTTTGAAAGGTTGCCGCGAGGCAGCCTTTTTTTATATAATAATTTCATTAATAACAAATAATAATAACTTATAATGTTTTATTAAAAAAAAATAATTTATATATTTTTTATCTTAATTAATAATTATTGAGTTTTATAGGGTGCATTTAAAATTGTCGCATTGCCTGGCTTCGTGTGGACGGTGAAGACACCGCCCACGGCGGATCGCCCTGGCTGGTGAAGACACCAGCCAGCGACAATTTAGAATGCACCCGTTTTATAAGAGTATTTAAAGTATTAATAATTATATTTTTTTTAAAAAATCAGGTTTAGAGTCATATAAAAGCTGTTAAATCAAAGCATCAATTAAATTAAAATTAATAATATGTACCTTATTTTAGTTTTTATATTAATTATTTGACTATTTTTATCTAATAATAATTAATATTAATTTTTTTTAATTTAAAACTGCTCACATGGCTAAACGTACATTGAAGCAAATTGCCCCCTTCCTCATACTGGCAGCAATAGCACTTGCTGCTATTTTTATTAAACCTGCTACCGATTTTGCTGATACTTCTAAATACAGCACATCAGATATTGCCTGGATAATTGTTGCTACCGCATTGGTATTTTTGATGACACCGGGGCTTGCCTTTTTTTATGGCGGAATGGTTCACCGTAAAAACGTAATCTCCACCATGATGAAAAGCGTGGTTGCAGCAGGAGTAGTGAGCGTAATTTGGGTATTTATTGGATATAGCCTTTGCTTTGGTACAGACATAAGTGGTTTTATCGGCAATCCTTCTACGCACCTTTTCTTTAAAGATGTTAACTCAGGCCAACCCTGGGTTGGAGCACCAACCATTCCTAAAACCTTATTCTCATTATTTCAATTAATGTTTGCAATCATCACTCCCGGTCTTGTGGTGGGAGCCGTTGCAGAAAGAATACGTTTTACATCTTATATATTATTCATCGCGCTCTTCAGCCTGTTGGTATACGCACCCCTGGCACACTGGAGCTGGCATCCTGATGGATTTTTATTTAAAATGGGCGCACTCGATTTTGCAGGTGGTACTGTTGTACATATTTCTGCAGGTTGTGCTGCACTTGCAGGTGCACTGGTTTTAAAACGCAGAAAAGCACATATTGAACATAAAGAAATTCCACCGGCTAATATTCCATATGTATTAATTGGTACCGGTTTGCTTTGGTTTGGTTGGTTTGGTTTTAATGCAGGTTCAGCACTTGGTGCAAATGCATTGGCGGTTTCTGCCTTTGCAACCACTAACACTGCCGCCGCTGCTGCTGGTTTAGGCTGGATGTTTTTTGATGTATTGCGTGGTAAAAAACCTTCAGTAGTTGGTTTTTGTATCGGCGCGGTAGTTGGTCTTGTTGCCATTACACCGGCTGCAGGTTTTGTAGCTATTCCACAAAGTATTTTTATAGGAGTTATTGCCGCAATCATTTCTAACATAGCTGTGTATTACAAACAAAAATCAACGCTTGATGATACGCTTGACGTATTTCCATGCCATGGTATTGGCGGTATGGTGGGAATGTTACTCACCGGTATTTTTGCAACCAAAGCGGTAAATGCAGCAGGTAATGATGGCTGGTTCTATGGCAACGCTGCTTTCTTCTTTACACAATTAAAAGCAATGGTTATTTCTGCTACTTATAGTTTCGCTGTTTCTTTTGCAATATTCAAATTTATCAATTTCATACTGCCTTTGCGTGTTAGCGCCGAAGAAGAAGAACTTGGACTTGATGCAACACAGCATAACGAAAATTATGTTCAGGGAACTTTACTGGTACACAGTAATGGTGTATTGCGTGAAGAGCAGGTTGCAGAGTAAGATAATACAGAACGGAAACGAATACTTAATAAAAAAGAAAAGGTACAGTTTTAAAATTAACCTCTGACCAGGTTTTAAAACAGTACCCTTTCATTAACACTTAAAATCAACTGCAATGTTAAGAAAATTTCTGACACTGGCCATTCTATTGGCCCATTTCTCCAATGCATTTTCACAGGATTCCACGGTCGCGGCAACAGAGCCGGAAAAAGGTGAATTAAAAATTTCGGGTTTTGTAGATGCGTATTACAGATTCAATTTCGCTAATATTAAGGATAATAAAATCACCAATAACTACACAAGCTTTACTAATTCTCAAAGCTCTTTTGAATTAGGCATGGCTTCTCTTAAAGCTGATTATACCTATGGAAAAATATCAGCAACAGTAGATATTGGTTTTGGTAGCAGGGCAAGAGAATTTTCTTATGTTGAAGCTGAAGGAGGGATATTACAGGCTATTAAACAAGCCTATGTCAGCTACTCTCCAACTGATAAAGTAAAGTTTACAATGGGTAAATGGGGTACACATGTTGGTTACGAGCTTCTTGACCCACAGTTAAACCGAAACTATAGCATGAGTTACATGTTCTCCTACGGGCCCTTTTCTCATACCGGGTTAAAGGCAGACTTCGGGTTGGGAGATCATTTTGGTTTAATGGTGGGCGTTGCTAATCCAACAGATTTTTTGTCGGCAAGCTTTAAAAAGAAAAATGTTCTGGCGCAGTTCAGTGCAACATTTGATAAATTCAGCGCTTACCTTAATTACGTAGGCGGAAAGGATACCTCCAACGGAACAGGTAACCAGGTTGGTTTAACCATGATGGCAAAAGTATCAGACAAATTTAGCCTGGGCTACGATGGTACAATAAAATCATATAAGCCTGATGGTGCTGATGCCGGATCATGGTGGGGCTCTGCATTATATGTAAATGTTGATCCTACTGATAAATTCGGGCTTACATTAAGGGGAGAATATTTTAATGATAAAAAAGATATTATCGGATTTAATACCAGCCTCATTCAAACCACCTTATCATTAAATATTAAACCACATGAACATATTTTAATCATTCCGGAATTCAGGCTGGATAGTGCAAAAGATCCAATATTTACCAGGAAGGATGGAGCCGCCTCAAAAAGTACAGGAACATTTCTTTTGGCAGCTATAGTATACTTCTAAAAAGCATGAGCGCCATTAATTCCGATCCAAATTCCTGAAAATGATGCTGCATAAAAACAATAATGAGGCGTAATAAAAATAAATAACCCCTTATACTAAAATAATATGTATGAATAAGTTCAGCAGTACTGCTCCTTTTCTTTTACTCGCTTTATTTTCCATAACAGGAATTTTTGTACCCCTTGTTGCCGACTTTGACGGTTCAAAAGTGTACAACTTCGCAGATATATCATGGGTGATAATATCAGCGGCGCTGGTACTATTAATGACCCCGGGTTTATCTTTCTTTTATGGTGGAATGGTTGGCAAAAAAAATGTGATTGCCACCATGATGCAAAGTTTTATTGCTACCGGGCTAATCAGTATTTTATGGCTCGTAGTAGGATTTGGATTAGCATTCGGACCTTCAATAGGTGGCTTCGTCGGCAATCCCACAGAGTTCCTTTTTATGAGAGGAGTTAACGGGCATGCACCCTGGAGCCTGGCACCTACTATTCCAATATTATTGTTCGCATTGTTCCAGATGAAGTTCGCCATTATCACCCCGGCGTTGGTAGTGGGCGCAACTGCTGAGCGCATTAAATTTACCTCTTACGTATTATTTATGATGCTGTTCAGCCTGTTAATTTATTCTCCTATTGCACATTGGACATGGCATCCTGATGGCTTATTATTTAAAATGGGCGTGCTTGACTTTGCAGGTGGTACAGTAGTACATATTTCTGCAGGTTGTGCCGCATTGGCCGGTGCTATTGTTTTAAAAAGAAGACAGGTACACATTAATAAAGAACATGTAAAACCTGCAAGAATACCTTATGTATTGCTGGGAACAGGTTTACTGTGGTTTGGATGGTTTGGTTTTAATGCAGGCTCTGCACTTGGTGCAAACAGTCTTGCAGTAGATGCCTTTGCTAATACCAATACAGCTTCTGCTGCCGCAGGCTTATCATGGATATTTTTTGATGCTATGCGTGGAAGAAAACCTTCTGCACTTGGATTTTGTATAGGCGCTGTGGTTGGTTTGGTTGCTATTACTCCTGCAGCGGGTTTTGTAGGTTTGCCGCAAAGCTGCTTTATCGGGTTTATTGCAGCTATTATTTCAAATCTTGCTGTTTACTGGAAAGGCAAAACAACCATTGATGATACTTTGGATGTATTTCCCTGCCATGGCGTTGGTGGTATAGTTGGTATGATATGCACAGGTGTTTTTTCAAGTAAAGCAATAAACCCTGCCGGTACTGACGGATTATTTTACGGAGGCACATCCTTCTTCCTTAACCAGGTATTAGGCTGTATTATCGTAGTTGTATTTTCTTTTGTGATGGGCTTTGTGGTATTCAAAATCACTGATTTGATTCAACCGATAAGAGTTACAGCCGCAGAAGAAGAAACAGGCTTAGACATTACACAGCATGATGAAAAATTATAAACAACATTTGAAAAATATTATGTAACGATTTTCATAGGGCAAGCAATCGTTAAAGCCTTCCATTTCTATGGAGGGCTTTCTTTTTTCGAAAAGGTGGAAGGCAGAGGGTGTAGGGCATAGGGTCTTTTAGAATTGTCATGTCAATGTCGTTTCCTTAGTGAAAATCTTCTACAGGTGTTTATAATTAGAGGATGGCGGCTTTTTCTTTATTTTCTTTCTGGGGTTCGTTCTTCCGGGACGAATAATCTCCGTTGTTTTTGAAAGTAT
>JADLCD010000030.1 GCA_020847395.1 Chitinophagaceae bacterium | reverse complement strand
ATCCCATAATGGCAACATACCTCCCTAAAGCTTCATTCAACAAAGGCTTAAATCGAACCTTTGCGCAAAAAAGTTTTTTATTGTAAGATACTGCTGCGCAAAGCTTCGTTTAAGCCTTATATGTTGGTGGCTGGTGTTTTCTGTCTGTCATTTTTTTATTTCGTAACACAATTCTATCATTCCGTTTTTGTATGCTGTCGTGTCTTTAAGGTGAAGCGTTTGTTCTTGTCCAACGTTGTCAAAAAACAATAGTCCGTCACCTAAAATAATTGGTAAAATACTTACTCTTATTTCGTCTGCTAATTTTTGTCTAATAAGGTCTTTGGCAAGTATTGCACCACCTGCAACCCAAACGTTTTTGTAATTTGGCTTTAGTCGTTCGTTTACAAGTCTGTTCAAGTCGCCCGAATAAAATTCAATATTTGGTCTGTCTTTGGGCAAGTTTCGGGTCGTCAATACGATTGTCGGTTTGTCGCCATAAGCCCAACCATAGGATTTTGAAAGTTCCAAAGCGTGTTTGTATGTCTTTGCACCCATTACATAACAGTCTATTGTTTTTAGAAACTCTTCGGGGTCTTGTCCGTCAACGCCTTTGTCATAACTGTCAGTAGTGTCAAACCACGAAATACTATTGTCCTTTTTGGCAATAATTCCGTCAAGACTTGAAACCATATGTATCGTTATTTTAAATTCGTCTTTTGTCATTTCTAACTGTCTGTCGTTTGCACGGTCGTCCTACACTTGCCACCAACATCAAAAATATGCGAAAGTTTTAAAGAATGGAAACTTTCGCTTTTTTCAATACCCTATTGATAATTAACGTTTTGCAAATATTGTTATACTTCTCTCAAGATTCGCAAATACAATCCGCAGCATATTCATAAACCTGCAGCACCATGCCCAATATTGCTCCAACCGTACAAGCGAGCGTGGCAACAGAAGCCCAATAGTAGTATTGCAGTTGGTTCACAAAAAAGTCCATCATATATTTTTCCGCCCGCGCAGATCACCGGATATCCCCAACCACTGCAAAGCTGGCCATATTGTGTTATTTTGCGTTCCCTTTAAAACAAGATATACCCGCGCATGACGAGCGAGCACATAGCATTTTTAATTCAATCATCGCCTGCATTGCCGATGCTGCGGCTGCGTAATGCGGGCTGGGTATTGCCGTTTTTGTATACTGCGTTTAAGGAGCGCCGTAAGATGGTGATCAGAGAGGAGCAATTAGTGCCGCTGCTGGCGGAAACCCTGGGCACATACTCGGATGGCACGGAAAACCTGGAAGAAGCGCAGATTGAATTTGGCGAGGATGAAGAGAGCCGCAGCCGTAAATACCTGCTGAGCTGGGTGCAGATGCGAATACTGCAGGATTTTCCGGATACGGAAGGGAATACGAATTACCAACTGAGCGCTTATACCGAAAAGGGGGTTCAACCGCTGCAGAACCTGCAACTGGAGCAGCACCATGTGGGTACGGAGAGTATTTAAACCTATAAAGTCTGCAGCGCTGCTTTTCTGCCCGGCAGACCTTATTAGTTTTTTTCCTGTCCGCTTACGCGCCCTCCACCGCAATACTCTTATCAATCTTAGCGATCAATCCCTGCAATACTTTGCCAGGGCCAACTTCGGTGAACGTTGTAGCACCATTTGCTATCATTTTCTGAACGCTTTGCGTCCATCTAACGGCGCCGGTTAACTGGTCAATAATATTTTTTTTGATGGTAATGGGCTCCATTACCGGTGAAGCAGTAAAGTTTTGATATACCGGGCAGCAAGGCATATTAAATGTTGTTGCATTAACCGCAGTAGCCAGTTCAACTTTGGCAGGCTCCATTAAGGGAGAATGAAACGCACCGCCCACAGGCAGCGCCAATGCTCTTTTGGCTCCTGCTTCTTTCATACGATGTATGGCAATCTCTATACCTTTTGTTGAGCCGCTTATTACCAACTGACCAGGGCAATTATAATTAGCCGGCACAACAATCTCACCGGTCTCGTTTTGAATAGCCGCACACACTTCTTCTACTTTAGCATCATCCAATGCCAGCACCGCGGCCATTGACGATGGATTGATCTCACATGCTTTTTGCATGGCGTTGGCGCGCACTATTACCAACTTTAACCCATCTTCAAAAGATAAAACATTATTGGCAACAAGGGCAGAAAATTCACCCAATGAATGACCGGCAACCATGTCTGGCTTTACATCACCCAATGTTTTATATAAAATAACGGAATGCAAAAAAATAGCCGGCTGCGTAACCTTTGTTTGTTTCAGGTCTTCATCTGTGCCAGTGAACATAATATCTGAAATACGAAATCCTGCTATTTCATTAGCCTGTTCAAACAATTCTTTTGCCGCTGCATTATTCTCATACAACGCTTTGCCCATTCCTGAAAATTGTGAACCCTGGCCGGGAAAAACATATGCGTGTTTCATTGTTGTTGTGTTTAGTTGAATTGCAACGTTATTTTATGTGCGGCAAAAATAGCCTGATTTGAGAAAAAGAATATTTAATTTTTGCTGTGATTTTTATGAAGTAATTATAATGCGGCAATAGTTTTTTTGATCAAACTTTCTTTTAGCGATATACAGCTTTTCGTATAAATGGTACAAATGCATTACTCGAATACTACAGTTTTATTTCCGTAAATAAACACGCGGTCTTCTAATGTAAGTTTAAGTGCGGTAGCCAGTACCATTGTTTCTATTTCTTTTCCTGATTTTATCATGTCTGCAGTTGTATGCGTATGGTTTACATTGATGGTTTGCTGTACTATAATCGGACCTTCATCAAGATCATCAGTAACAAAATGAGCTGTTGCACCTATTACTTTAACGCCACGTTCAAAAGCTTGCCGGTAAGGATTTGCACCAATAAACGCCGGGAGAAATGAGTGGTGAATATTAATGATTTTTCCATGGAAACCTGCAACAAAACCAGGCGAAAGTATGCGCATGAACTTTGCCAATATTATATAGTTGAAAGTATAAAGGTTTAATTGAGCTGATACCTCTCTTTCAAAAGCTTCTTTGGTTTTGTTTTCGTGCGGAATATAATGAAAAGGCACTTTAAACCTGTCGCAAATATCCTTTAGCGTATTATGATTTCCAATTACACATTGCACCGTTGCGTTTAATGTTTTGAAATGATTGCGTATTAATATATCGCTAAGGCAATGATATTCTTTAGTAACTAAAATCACAATTTTTTTATCGGGCTTTACATGAATAGTGATCTCTGCATCGGCGGGTAATACTTTTTTTAAAGCATTTTCGAGTTGCACAACATCTGTGGAAGTAGCTGTTGCTACCCGCATATAAAAGCGATCATCTGTTACCGCAACATATTCCCTCATGGATGTAATATTTAGCTGCAATTGTGTAAGCACACCAGAAATGCCTGCTACCAAGCCAACCCTGTCTTTACACTGGATAAGAATAATCATAAGTTATTAGCCGTTGTTAAGTTTTACTTACCGGAAAAATTATTTTTCTCATTCCAGTATATCTTCAAATTTAATTCCCACTTTTCCATCTTTATTTGCTGCTCTCCATCCTGCAACTATTTGGTCCGTTCCGTTCCCGGAAAAATCTGCAACACCTAATGCATGTCCTTCTTTTATATTATCATCCCGCAGCACGCGTTTCCACGTATTATTTTTAAGATAAATTGCAATTGCGCTACCATGCATCGGTTCAATCGTGGCGATAATTTTTTTTTGTTCCGGCATGTTGCCAACTTTTATTTCGCCATCAACATCTCCTAATGCCATTCCATAACCTATAGCAATATTATTATCAATAGTTTGTTTTTTAAATTTTACGGTGGATGCTGTGAACAGCAGCAACAACGCATTACAAAAAATAGGAGGAAACATGGCTTACAATTGATAAGTAAATGGTTGCTTATGTTATAAGGTACCGATAGTAACAAAATAGTCTTGAGTAAAAATCATTATTTTTTAAAATGATCTGAATCCGGGCCTGGCGGCCATAGGAGAAAATGGCCATGGTATAGAGATTAATATGATCAGCAATCCGATTGTGAACCAGATTGCCCAGGTTTTAAATTTTTCAATATCTGTGTTTTTTCGCTTCGCCTTTGCAGAGCCAATAGTTATAATCACTGCTGCTACCAGCATCATTATACTGTGTTCCATTCCAAAAAAGCGAATATCCTTTACATGAACAGACTCTTTGAAATTACCCAGAAAATTGCTGATAAGGGGACTGATAAAATAAAGCCACAATCCTGTAATTATTTCAAGATGCACAATTGTAATTGACACTTTTCGTGTTTTATTATCGGCCGCTGTGAACGTTTTTTTTGATAACCAACCGCTATAAGCCCTGTAAAGTGCATATAATAATATAATCACAACAAACCAACGAAGGAGAGAATGGAGTGCTAACAGTATAGGATACATGTGTTTTTTTTACAAGATTAATCTTTTTTATAAAATCAAAAAAGCAAAAGCTTGTTGTTTTCCTTGTTAAAGCTCAGTATTTTAATTGCAGCCTTATGAAAAAGCTGTAGTTATCAGAATATTTATGAAGTAAATAAGCAATACCTGCATCGCCCGGCATGTTGATTTTACTTATGGTATTAATTATACCTTTATTATTTTGCTGTTATGAAAGTAAAAATCCTGCTTCTGTTATTTGCATGTGGTTATATTAATACACAAGCCCAGCTACAAGATGGCCCACCGGTTAAAATCGGCGTACTCCCCAGGGGAAAATTCAACGCTATTACAGATGTTGAAGCTGTGATGGTTGGACACAAAACGCTAATTAAAGCAGACAGCATCAGAACAGGTGTTACTGTTATACTTCCGCATAAGGGAAATCTTTTTCAACAAAAGGTGCCGGCAGCTATTTATGTTGGTAATGGATTTGGAAAGCTGGCGGGTAGTACGCAAATTGAGGAATTGGGCAATATTGAAAGCCCGATTATTTTGACCAATACATTAAGTATAGCCGCTGCTATAAATGCTGGTATTACATATACTTTATCGCAAAAAGAAAATATCAATATCAATAGTGTAAATATTGTAGCAGGTGAAACCAATGATGGATATCTGAATGATATAAGAGGACGCCATGTTAAAGAACAGGATGTGCTGGATGCAATAAAGGATGCAAGATCAGGAGAAGTAGTGCAGGGCAATGTGGGCGCAGGCACAGGTACTGTTTGTTTTGGGTTTAAAGGAGGTATCGGCACATCATCCAGAGTTTTGCCAAAAGCTTCAGGCGGATATACGGTAGGTGTGCTTGTGCAAACAAATTTTGGAGGTGTGTTGGAAATAGCAGGAGTACCGGTAGGAAAAGAATTGGGTAAATATTATTTAAAAGATCAGTTAAACAACCCGGTAGATGGTAGTTGTATGATTGTGGTTGCTACTGATGCACCGCTTGATGCACGTAATTTGGAACGGCTTGCTAAAAGAGCTTTTATAGCATTGGCAAAAACCGGTGGTATTGCCAGCAATGGCAGCGGCGATTATGTAATTGCGTTCTCAGCTAACCCTGCTGTTCGTATTCCATACGAGACCGCTAAAAAATTATATACTACCGCAACTATATTTAATGATGACATGTCGCCGCTGTTTATGGCTGCAATTGAGGCTACTGAAGAAGCGGTCATTAATTCCTTATTTGCCGCAAAAACCACAACCGGCAAAAACGGAAATACTGTAGAAGCTTTACCCAGGGATGAAGTAATTAACATTTTAAAAAAATACAACCGTTATCAACCATGAAATATGTTTTTGTGAACGATGATTTTTTTGAGGAAAACAAAGCATTTATCCGAACCAGTGATCTTGCTTTACAAAGAGGTTATGGCGTGTTTGATTTTTTTAAAACCCGTAACAATAAACCCTTGTTTCTTGAGGATTATCTTGATCGTTTTTTTAACTCTGCAAATGAAATGTTTATTACAATTCCGATCAGCCGAGCGCAGTTAAAAGAAAATATTTTTAAACTGATAGAGAAGAATAACATACCGGAAAGCGGAATCAGGATTACTGCTACCGGCGGCTATTCGCCCGATGGATATTCGCCCGTGCAGGGAAATATAATTATTCAACAACAACTTTTAGTACAACCTTCGCAGGAAAAGTTTGATGCTGGTTTAAGGATAGCCACGCATGAATATATGCGTGATCTGCCCTCGGTAAAATCTATAAATTATATAATGGGAGTATGGCTGCAAAAACAGTTGAGAGAAAAACAATTGGATGATGTTTTATATTTTAAAAATAATATTATTACGGAGTTTCCGCGATCAAATGTATTTATGGTAACAGGCGGTACTAAATTATTAACTCCGGGAAAAAATGTGCTTGCCGGAGTTACCCGGAAAAAAATTTTTGCTTTTGCTCCCGGGCTTCTGCCAACATCTATAGCTGATATTTCTTTAAATGAATTAAAAAGTGCTGATGAAGTTTTTATGACAAGTACAACCAGGCGAATTTTGCCTGTTGTTGAAATTGATGGCGTAAAAATAGGGAATGGAAAGCCTGGAAAAATTACAGGTGAATTATATAGGATTTTTGTTGAGGCAGAAGAAAAAGAAATGCGTATGTATTAAACTTAAACGCCAATATTAATATCATTAACAGGTAAGCTTTATTAAACCGTTTGGCATAGCAGTGATTTTTTAAATTTCAGTATTTATTTTGTGTGTGCGGGGTATTGCTTTATCAATAATACAATTTGACCAAGGTGGTATGTGTCGTGATATATAATTCCCGAAATAAAAAAAATATAATTATAATTTCTTGCAGGAACGGTTTTTTCAAAAGAGGTGGTGCCTGATATTAATTCCAGCAACTCATGTTGTGTTTTTTCAAGAATAGCTTTAATGTTACTCCAGCCAATTTCGTCTTCTTTTCCATAAGGTATAACATCAAAGGAGGCTTCCTGGTCTAATTCCCATTTATCTATACCTTTCAAAACTTTTATCAAAGCCTGCCTCCAGGCAATAATATGGCAAACAATTTCTGCTATTGAATGAACATTTCCATATGGTTTCCAGAATGCTTTTTCCGATTCAACCGTGGTAAGGGTATCCTTCAGCGCAATGCAAATCCAGTTAGGCCCTTCGTATTCACTCTTTAGCGCTTCTGTTAACATTTCAGGAATTGTATTCATAAATATGCAATGTTTGATGTTGAATTAATTGGAAGAATATCAATAATGTTGCCGTAAGATCAATTTTGATTATTTAAATGATAATATTTTCTTTTTAAGGGCTTAACATTTATGTAATAACATAATATTTTTTTTGCATTATTCTAAAGCAGCCTGTTCAATTGTGTAATACACACAGATAATTGTATTGCCACAACATTTTTACAGAGATATTTCAGTTTACAAAAAATGCAAACGTTTGCAAGGTCTGCAAACTCACCAAATTAAAATTATAATATTATGTTTACCTGCAACAAATTAATTAACCAAAATTACCTAAGCTTATGAGACAACGATTGCTATGGTTAATGGTATTACTATTGCCATTATCGCTGTGCCTCTCGGCGCAAGCTCAAAAAACTGTAACCGGTATTGTTAAAACAGAAACCGGTGAAGCTGTAGCAGGCGCTACGGTTACGGCAGTAAATTCTTCCAGTAAATCAAAATCAACTGTTACAACTAACGGTGAAGGCGTTTTTAGTTTTTCAGGACTTACAAACGGACGCTACAATTTTACGATCAGTAGTGTAGGTTACACAACAGAATCAATAAATGGTAATGTTAGTGATGAGGGTTTACAACTTTCCGTTACATTAAAAGTTGCCGCTCAAAATCTTGAAGATGTTGTAGTGGTAGGGTATGGTACGCAACGCAAAAAAGATGTAACCGGTGCTGTAAAATCCGTAAAGGCTGAATCGTTTAACAGGGGTATTGTAAACAACCCGCAACAATTATTGCAGGGCAAGGTTGCTGGTGTAAACATTACCAGCACAAGCGGTGAGCCGGGCGCCAATACAAATATTGTAATTCGTGGAGCCGGCACCGTTAGAGGCGGTAGCGGTCCTTTATTTGTGGTGGATGGTGTGCCGCTTGATAATGCAGGCACCGGCGGTGGTGATCCTTTAAACTTTTTAAACCCGCAGGATATTGCATCAATGGATGTATTGAAAGATGCATCTGCTACAGCTATCTATGGTTCGCGTGGTGCAAACGGCGTAGTAATCGTTACTACTAAAAGAGGACGTGCAGGAACTTCAACTTTAAATTATACCACCAGTGCCGGTATTTCGAATGTGGCACGTACATTACCTGTATTTTCTACAGAAGAATTTAAAAAGCAGGTAGTGGCCGTAGGCGGCGACCTGGAAGATGCCGGCTCTTCTACCGACTGGCAAAAGGAAATTTTCAGGAAAGGAACAACTTTTGAAAACAACCTTACCTTAAGTGGCGGCGCAAATAAACTTGTTTATTATGCGTCATTAAATGCGCAAAATCAAAACGGAATTTTAAAAGGAAGTAACCTTAAAAGATATACCGGACGTTTTAATGCAACACAAAAATTTCTTGATGATCGTTTATCCGTTGACGTTAATTTAACGGCAAGCAATACCAATAATCTTCGTCCGCCTATAGAAACTTTATTGGGAAGCGCCATTTCAAATAATCCCACTTTCGCTGCCCGTGATGCTGATGGCAATCCGGCAAAATTCGAGAATATGAGTAACCCATTGCTCGAACTGGAATTGTATAAAGATGTGGCAAGCATTACCCGCATTATGGGAAACATTTCTCCTACCCTTAAAATAATAGACGGACTTACTTATCGCCTCAATTTTGGCATTGATAATTCAAACGGCACACGTGATTATGTTTCTTATGCAAGTGCAGTTCCCAAAAGAGACGGGAGGCTGGAAACGCAATTAACACATATACGCAACAGGTTAATTGAAAACTATCTTACTTATACAAAAGATATAGATAAGCATAGCATTTCAGCACTGGCCGGACATTCATACCAGAATATCCTGTATCATTTTCGCGGCTACAGTGTTAATAAATGGCCTATTAACGATCTCGATCCTATTTATAATCCCGGTAGCGGGCAGGAGCTGACGCTTGCCAATAACAAACCTTACGGTAATGCCAACATCAATGAAATACAGTCGTTCTTTGGCCGTATTAACTATGGCTACGATAACCGTTACATGTTAACGGTAAACTTCAGGATGGATGGTTCAACTAAATTTGGTGCGAACAATAAATATGGTTACTTCCCTTCATTTTCTGCCAAGTGGAATATTAAAGGAGAAGAATTTATGAAGCATTCTTCTGCTTTCAGTGCATTGGCATTAAGAGCAGGCTGGGGCTTAACCGGTAACCAGGAAATTCCACCAAAGGTTACACAGGCCTTATATCAAACAACTGTTTCTTCCAGTTCAAGCTACCCGCTGTATCCAACAGGCGCTTATCCGGGCGGAACAATTTATTCAAGATTAGCGAATCCTGATCTTAAATGGGAAGTATCGCGCCAAACCAATATTGGATTGGATTTTGGATTATTGGATGGTGCACTTACAGGTTCAATAGATTGGTTCCGGAAAATATCTGAGAATATTTTATTGTCTATTCCTCCGCAGGATCCTGTACAGCCGAGCCCGTCATACTGGGCAAATATTCCGGGTATGAAAATCAGTAATACCGGCGTGGAAATAGACCTGGAGTATAGAAAAAAATTCTCTGCTAATGTAACATGGGGCATTGGAGGTAATGCAACTTTCATGAAGAATAATGTAACCGGTTCTCCATACCAGGTAATTTTCTCTGGTTATGCAACCGGTTCAGGGCTTACCAGTGCAACATTAAATGGCTATCTCAACAATCAACCCATTGGTACATTTTACCTGCTTGAATTTACAGGCATTGGAGCTGATGGCACAAGCCAGTATGCAGATACTGATAAGGATGGTGCAGTAACTGCAAAGGATCGTATTGCTGCAGGCACTGCTGTTCCAAAATATTTGTATAACTTTTTTACCAATTTTTCTTATAAAGGTTTTGACTTCAGTGTGAACTTTAACGGCGTTGGCGGTAATAAAATTTATGATAATACTGCTACTTCTAATTTTTACAAAGCAAAGATTGCTAAAAATGTAAATACCACTGCTGAAGCTGTTAAGTATCCGAATGAATCTATCAATAACGCTGCAAGCGTAAGTACAAGATATTTAAAAGATGGCGCGTTTTTGCGACTTAACAATATGATGCTGGCATACAATTTTAAAACAAGCGGATTAGGTATTCAGAAATGGATTACCGGTTTGCGCTTGTCTGTTACAGCACAAAACCTGTTTGTAATTACTAAATATGATGGATACGATCCTGAAGTAAATGGCGAAAAACCGATTGATGGCGTTCTGTCTTACGGTATTGATTACCTGAGCTATCCCAAAGCACGTTCGGTTATTTTCGGTTTAAATCTATCATTCTAAAATTTAAACAAAATGAGTAAGAAAATATTTTATATCCTTTCATTATATGCAGTAATAACTGTACTGGGCAGTTGTACTAAGTTAAATGAAGAAATATTGGATGAAACATCCAGTACAGGATCAACAGATAAAGAAATTGCGGAAGGCATTATAGCGCCTGTATATGCAATTCTTCCAGGATTGTTTCAACACACGCAGTATTTTGCACTGCAACAAATTTCAACTGATGAAGCTATACTGCCATATAGAGGCGGAACAGATTGGGGCGATAACGGTATTTATATAGCGTTGCATAAGCATGAAACAACCAGCAGTGATCCTAATGTAAAGAATGTATGGAACAATATAACCCAGGGTATTTCCAGAGCTGTACTTGCTTTGAATACTTTGCCCACCAACACTGATGCAAACGCAGCTTTATTTATGGCTGAAGCTCGTGGCATGAGGGCATACTATAACTTATTGTGTCTCGATTTATTCGGTATCGCTTTTGTAAAAGATGATCTGAATACCAATTCAACTATTTTACGAGGCAGTGATGCCATTGAGTATATCAAATCTGAATTACTGGCTATTGAACCATTGGTGAGCGATGATACCGGACCAGGCAGGATTACCAAAGCTGCTGTGTGGGGATTGTTGGCAAGATTACATTTGCAATCTGCTGTATACAGAGACATCTATGCGTCGTCATTCACCTTTACCAACGATGATATGGACAAGGTGATTCAGTATTGCGACAATATCATCAATTCAGGTAAGTTTGCACTTTCTCCTGAATTTTTTGAAATATTTAATGATGAAAATCATACCAATAAAGAATTGATTTTTGCGGTTGACCAGAGAGCAGATTTGAATGGGCATAACCGTATGGCTTATTTTTCTCTTTCAGGCGATCAATTTCCTTTACCTGCTTATCCATCAGCCAATGGTACTGATGGGCCTGGTATAACTTCAGATTTTTATGAAACATGGGCACAGGCTTATGCACCTGATGATCCTGCTGAAAAAGACGGACGGTTTTTTAAACATAATCTTGATACAACACAAACCTGTGTTCCTGCAAGTCAGTTCAAAATTGACCGTGGTATATTAAGAGGGCAACAATATGGTTTGATAAGAACCAATGGCGTGTTTGAAACCTGTGCCAATGGTGATATGAAGGTGGGAAAGCTCTTTAACAATACCCGTAACCGCCCGGACTTGCCGGTTAATTTCACGGAGTTTATTGATTTTAGTGTAGCGGGTAGCAATTACAGTAATGGCTACCGCGTTGAAAAATATGAGTTCAGCAAGGGCTCGGTAAGTGGCAGAAATTTTGGAGAGCATGATATTGTTATTTTGCGTTTGGCAGATATTTATCTCATGCGTGCTGAAGCCAAATTAAGAAAAGGCGGCAGTGCAGCGGAAGCGCTGGCAGATGTAAATACTGTGCGTGCTTCAAGAACAGCCCGTATAGTTCCCCCGGCATTAACAGAGATGAACCTCGATTTACTTTTCCGTGAAAGAGGCTTTGAATTATACTGGGAAGATGTTCGCCGTACTGACATGATCCGTTTTGGAAAATATGAAGGTACATGGACGGAAAAAACCAATTCAGACCCTAAAAAGCGTATTTTCCCTATTCCGCAAAATGCGATTGACGGAGCATCTAACCTGCCAGGTTATTTGATACAGAATGAAGGGTACTAATTATTGTTTAACTTTTGTCAATACCGGGGTGCAGCAATGTTGCCCCGGTTTTTAATTTCAGGTAAACACAACAATGAAAGAAAATATTCTTTTTTATATATCGTTTTAGGAGAAATTTAATCCGCCTATGAAAAAGGCCCTCTTTGCTATAACCTGTGCTTTAGCATTATTATCAACCTCCTGCAAAAAAATTTCGAAGTTAACTAAGTTCGATATTAACTATAGCAGCGAAACAACCATCGAAGCCGGAGTCGCCACTTTAATTCCTTTTGATGTAAATACACCTGATGTAGAAACACAATCTGAAGATCAGTTTGCAGGACATAATACCGGTAAAAACCTTATTCAGTCAATAACATTAAAGCAACTCAAAATATCTATTATTAGCCCTGAAGAACAAAATTTTGATTTTTTGAAAAATATAGAAGTATATATTTCTGCAGAAGGGCAGGAGGAAGTGAAAGCAGCATGGAAAAATGATATGGCTGATGCGGCTGCAAAAGAAATTGTTTTAGATATTAGTACTGCAGATTTAAAACCTTACCTCATGAGCAATAAATACAAACTTCGTTTAAAAACTACTACTGATAAAGTACTGAATAAGGATGTTCAAATTAAAATAGCCAACACATTTCTTGTTGATGCGAATGTATTAGGACTATAATAACTAAAAATGCTGCTAAAGCAAAAAAAGGCGTTATAACAATGTATCTATCTTATCTGCAAGCTTTCTATCTTTATCTGTAACAATATCTCCGGCATCATGTGTGCTTAGCCATATTTCAACTTTATTATACACGTTCGTCCATAAAGGATGGTGATTCATTTTTTCTGAAGCTAATGCTACTCTTGTCATAAATGCAAAAGCTTCAGAAAAATCACTGAACTCAAATTTTTTATATAATTGATTGTTTTTTTGGTGCCACATATTAATTTGGATTTGAAAATCTCTTATAAATATATACATTTCAATTTCATATCTCAAATTAAAGGGATGCATTTAAAAATGTCACAAAGCTTGCCAACCTTCAACACTTTCGCTTTAGTATTGATACCTATCCTAAAGGTTGGTAACCTTAGATTCAAAACACCAGGTGAATTTTATTTTTAATCTTGTCCTTATCCAATTCAGTTATCAATTGTATTCCGCTGATATCTTTAATTGAATTTTTCAAAGAATTCACATAATCATCTTCTACTTCATCACATTTCAATAACCATAAATAATCGAGGTGCCTGAATTCCGGCAACAGGTATTCGCCATCAAACTGGTTGCAATATATGTAATGCACAAGGGTGTTTGTAGCTTCTTTATATTCATAAACGGAAAAAAAATATTGCCTTCCTTTTTTCGCCAACTGAATTTCAATTTCGGTGTTACGTCTAAAATCACATCCTAATGCCTGGTTAAGCATCCAGCAAAAATGATAATCTTTTACAGGTGCTACAATACCCAGTATGCGGGTGTCTGATAAAAAATCTTCAGCAAGTGCGTTATTGTCAATAGATAGTTTCATAACAATTGTTGCATTGTTTTAAAAACAAGCTGTTATTACATACATGTGATTACTATTGCAACCAGCGTTCAAAATACAAATGCCTTATTCTCCTTTGCTGATTGGTATATAGCCAAAACAATTTCTACTGCTTTGCGGGCTTCTGCGCCATCAATTTCAAAAGAACGGTTTTCATCAAGCGCCTTAATAAAAGCTTCAATATTGCTGGCATGCAATTCAAATGGTATAGATGAAGGATCAGAAGCGCCACCGGCTGAAGCATTACGGTCTTGTTGAAGTATTGCTTCATCGCCTTCTTTTTGTTCTGCAAACTGCCACACTTTTATGGTATTGTCTTCCATTACAGCTGTACCTTTTGTGCCGGTAATGGTTATCTTACGTGATTGGCCGGGGAAAGAGGCGGTAGAGCCATAAATATTTCCCAGTGCTTTACTTTTTAATTGTAGTATAGCTGTTGCAGTATCTTCTGCTTCAATCTTATGGCCAAGTGTTGCGGTATAGGCATATAATGATTCAACAGGCCCGGCAAGGTATTGCAGCATATCAACCATATGAATGGATTGATTCATCAATGCGCCACCACCATCTGTTTTCCATGTACCACGCCAGCTATTGCTATAGTATTTATCATCTCTCCACCAGGGCACTTCAACAGATACATGTGTTATAATGCCAAACCTATTTTCATCAACCGCTTTTTTTAATAGGTGAACCGCCCGGGTAAAACGATAGTTAAATATACCGCCGAGATAAGTGCCTGCTTTTTTATGTGCCGCTATCATCGCGTCAATTCTTTCCAGGCTGATATCAAGGGGTTTTTCGCATAATACATGCTTGCCATTTTCTGCGGCTTCTACAGCAGGCTCCATATGTGTGCCGCTGGGCGTAACTATATTTACAATATCAATATTGCTGCTGCGCAGCATTGCATGATAGTCTTCAAAAAATGGACAATTATATTTTTTTGCCAAAGTCTTTGCCCTGCCTGAGCCATTGTCACAAAAACCTGCAAGCCTTGCATTAGGAAGATGCTGAATTGATTTTGCGTGAAAGTCGGCAACCATACCGGCGCCTATAATACCTATATTCCATATTTTCATAATGGCAATGGATTAAGCGTTGTGAGCTATTGTTCTTTTATCTTAAAATTTTCATAACTCTTTTTATTGAAAACACCCGGCGAAGCATGGTTGCCACGTGGAAAATCAAGATTTACGAAGTTGACATCCTTTAATGTTGTAAGATTTACCACAACTGTTGACAGGTATTCCGCTGCCCCCGAAGTGCCCATATCATTTGTAAATGCAAATGAGCTGTCAATTTTCGCATATACGGTATCGTTAGATTTTTTTACAAACAATAAATGTATATCCGGGTAAATAGAATTGATACCGTTGATTACACTTTGCGGCTCAGTTATATCAATGGTATCTTTATATACCTGTGTTTTAATTTTTTTGTAATCATCAATTGTCCAGAACAAAACAGTATCAGGTTGTTCAACAATAGTGGTTTCCAAAGTGCTGTCTGCGGTTGCAGGCTGTGCTTTTTTATCGGTACTACTATTGCAGGCAAATAATGTGAGTGCAATAAATGCTATTGCTAAAGCCGGAGGTAAAAAATTTCTATTATTCATATAAAGAAGCAGATAATTATTTTAATAAATGAAACGCAATAAAGCTCAGTGCATAGGCGAGTAAGCTCATATATGCTAATTGAATAAGCGGCCATTTCCATGAGCGTGTTTCGCGTTTTACAATAGCTAAGGTACTCATACATTGCATGGCAAAAACATAAAATACCATAAGAGATACGCCGGCAGCCAGGGTATATATTTTTGACCCGTCAGGCCAGGTAGCCGCATTCATCTTTTCTCTTAAAGTAGGACTGTTTTCATCTGCATCATCTCCCACGCTGTAAATGGTTGCCATAGTTCCCACAAAAACCTCTCTTGCAGCAAAAGAAGAAATAAGTGCAATGCCAATTTTCCAGTCGTAGCCCAATGGTTTAATAATGGGCTCAATTGCCTGCCCCAATATACCCACATAAGAATGTTCAAGTTTTTCGGCTTTCAATTCCTGCTCAAGCTCCGCTGCATTATCAGGATGCTCACTGATTTTTTGCGCATATGTAGCGTCTAACGCATGCATTTTTTGGGATGGCCCGTATGAGCTTAGCAACCATAATATAAGCGAAATTACCAGTATTACTTTACCCGCCTGAAAGGTGAAAATCTTTGCTTTCTCAATCATGGTTGTAATAACGGTTTTCCACCTTGGAGTACGGTATACCGGCAGTTCAAGAATAAAAAAACTTTTTTCCTGTATTTTAATAAACCATTTCATAATATAAGCCACAGCTAATGCAACCACTACGCCGAGCAGGTACAATCCTGTCATCACCAGCCCCTGCAGGCTGATAAAACCAAAATAATAAGTATTAGGAATAACCAGCGATATTAATATAATAAATACAGGTATTCTTGCGCTGCAACTCATAAGCGGAGATATCATTATGGTAAGCAATCTTTCCTTTTTATTTTCAATATTGCGGGCGCTCATAATAGCTGGTACTGCACAGGCAAAGCTGCTTATCATCGGCATAACACTTTTTCCATTCAGTCCCACTTTTCGCATAAGCTTATCCGTTAAAAAGCTGATCCTGGCCATATAACCGGTGTCTTCCAGTATAGTGATGAGTCCAAACAGGATCATGATCTGCGGAATAAATACAACTATACCTCCTAAACCGGCTACTAATCCATTTACAATAAGATCGCCAAACCAGTTTTGAGACAATATACCTGATAGCCAGCCACTCAGTTCACCAAATATCCATTCTATAGCATCCATCGGATAACTGGCCAGCCAAAAAATACTTTGAAAAAGCACTGTAAGCACTCCCAGCAGAATTACATAACCCCAGAACCTATGCAGCAAAACCTTGTCCAGGCGATCTGTTATCATTTGCTTTTCTTTTGGGTCAGCTTCAATAACAGTTTGCTGCATAATATGCTTTATGCGGCCATAGCGTTGTGTAATTTCTTCAGCCTGTACTTTTGTGTGATTAAAATTATTTTGCTGCTCTATATTTTCTATTGTGGACTGTTCTGTATTATTAAGCGAAAAAGACTCGTGATTAATAAGATAATGTATGGCTGCATAATCGCTGATATGTGGAAATATTTTTTTTAAATCGCTGACTGCTTTCTCTGCAAGCACGCCCGTATCAGCAAAGTTCCTGGATGGCGGTTTATATAATTGTTTTGCAGTTTGTTCAACAGCTTTTTTGAGTTCTGCAATACCTTTGTTTTTACGTGGGTTAACGGGTATCACCGGCACGCCAAGTTCCCGCTCCAGCCCGGCTACGTCAACATTTATTCCTTTTTTTGCTGCAATATCCATCATAGTAAGCGCTACTACCACGGGTTTTTTAAGATCGATGAACTGTGATACAAAAAGAAGGTTTCTTTTCAGGTTGCTGGCATCAGCTATTAAAATATACAATTCCGGCTGATTGGCAGTGCCCGGATCCATTACAACATTATAAGCTACCCACTCGTCTGAACGGCGTGGATACAAACTATACATACCCGGAAGATCGGTAATGTCAGCAACAAGGGTGTCGGATAATTTGCTTTCGCCAGACTTTTTATCTACGGTTACCCCCGGAAAATTGCCTACCTTCTGGTTTAAACCCGTAAGCGCATTGAACAACGAACTCTTTCCGCTGTTGGGATTGCCAATAAGAGCGACATGTAAATGCTTTTTCAAAAGACGTTATTTTAGGGAAACTACAAAAATACAGGCAAAATACATGTTGGTTGTTACGAATTTGGAAACGCTTAAAAACAAAAAGCCGGTTGTTAAAACTATCGTAAAGTAGCCGGATGGAAATTTAAAATCAATATGAAATATAATCTTGTTAAGTAATATGGCATGAAAAATGAAATAATATTATACCATGAGTAATTATAACTTTGCCGCTAACAAAAAACCATACTATTCCCCGATGAAAAAGCATTTTTTACTGATACCACTTTTATTGCAATGTTTTTTTGTATTTGCACAGAAATTAAAAAAGGCTGACCGGCAGATTGTAGAAAATTTAACCGGCACAGTACACTATTTAGCAGATGATAAACTTGAAGGCAGAAGAGCCGGTACAGATGGAGAAAAGCAGGCAGCCTCATATATAAGTGAGCAATTTAAAATAATAGAAATTGCTCCCAAAGGCGATAAGGGATCGTACCTGCAGGCTTTTGATATACAGGACGGGAAAAAAATAAATGCCGGTACACTATTTATGGTAAACGGCAAAGAGATGAATACGGGAGTAGATTATTTTCCCTTTCCATTCAGCCCTAACGCGTCGGTTGCTGAAACGCCGGTAGCCATTTCTCTTTCTGAAAGAGGCGCTCCCTGGTTTAAAGATATAGAAGCAGCGGTTGAAGAAAATAAGGATAATCCTCATTTTGATATGAGCGATTATATAAAGAAAGAAGCAAAAATTGCCTCAGACAAAGGCGCCAGCGCTTTGATAGTATATAACAGCGGCACTATTGATGATGGTATTGCATTCGATAAGAAAGATAAATCAGAGCTGTTATCTATACCGATAATATATCTTGCTAAATCGGGAAAAGATAAATATTTAAAAGACGCTTCCACTATTTATGATATCAGGCTTAAAGTTGATTTAGGACAAAATAACCGCACGGGGCATAATGTGGTGGGATACATAGATAACGGGGCGCCTTCAACTATCATTATAGGCGCACACTATGACCATTTGGGATATGGAGAAGATGGCAACGGATTGAGCAGGAGTAAAGAAAAACAAATTTACAATGGCGCCGATGATAATGCGAGCGGAACCGCCGCGCTTATTGAAATAGCGAGAATACTTAAAAAGTCGAAAGCAAAAAAGAATAACTATGCACTTATTGCTTTTTCGGGCGAAGAATTAGGTTTATTCGGTTCTAAATATTTTACAGAACATCCTACTATTGATCTTGCTTCTGCCAATTACATGATTAATATGGATATGGTGGGCAGAATGAATGATAGTGCTAAAGCGGTAACAATTGGCGGTTTCGGCACCTCGCCAACCTGGAGTGAAGTGGTGTATGCGCAAAAAAATGTTCCGTTTTCCATAAAGATTGATTCAAGCGGTGTTGGTCCGAGTGATCATACTTCTTTTTACAGGAAAAATATCCCGGTATTATTTTTCTTTACCGGGCTTCACCAGGATTACCACAAACCTTCTGACGATGCAGATAAGATTAATTATGCCGGTGAATTGTATGTTGTAAAATACATTCAATCGCTTATTGAAGGATTGAATAAAAAAGGGAAACTTGCATTTACGCCTACGCGTGAAGTGCAAACGGGCACTACAGCAAGATTTTCAGTTACGCTCGGCATAATGCCTGATTATACATTTAATGGTGATGGCGTTAGGGCTGATGGTGTGAGTGAAGGAAGACCAGCACAGAAAGCAGGTATAAAAACAGGCGATATTATTACTGCATTGGGAGATTATAAAACAAACTCAATGGAAGCATATATGCAGGCTTTGAGTAAATTTAAGAAAGGACAAAGTACTGTTGTAACTGTATTGAGAGGTAAAGAACAGATGAAATTTGAGGTGACGTTTTAAGGGGTTTGTAGTTTGTGGTTTGTAGTTTGTAGTTTGTGGTTTATGGTTTGTGGTTTGTAGTTTAGCGTTAACCACAAACCACAAACCATAAACTTTCTTATCCCTTCTGCTGAAACAAAAATGTAATCAAAGAAGCAAATTCTTCGTACGATAAAGCATTAGCTAATCCTGTGGGCATGATAGAAGTTTTTAACTCCTCCCTGCTTTTGATATCTTTTGTATTGATATTGTGCGCAGTGCCGGTTATATCACGCAGCGTAAGTTTGTCTGATGATTCTCCCGTAACAAAACCCATTACACTTTTGCCATCTTTGGTAGTGATGGTTACTGAAGAAAAGCCCTGCGATATGGAAGCGTTAGGTTTTAAAATAGATTCCGCAATTTGTTTGCGGCTCATAATAGAACCAATCTGCCCCATAAAAGGCCCTTTCATTACTTCGCTTCTTGTAAGGCTATGGCATGCGGGGCATCCCTGTTGCATGAAAATTCTTTTTCCGTCTGCGGGATTGCCTTTTATCTTATCCATCGCCAGCATAATATCTTCAATAGAAGATTCTCCTATCTGCCCCTTTTTATTCCTGATTTTGTTCAGGTCGATTTTGGTTTCTTCTGTTTTTTCCAATTCTTCATCTCCCCCAAATTCGGTAATACCCATTCTGAATTTTCCGTTCAGGTCAGCATAAAAATCTTTTTGCTTTTTATCTGCTTTCTTCCATTCATTCATCAACAAAGATTTTATACTGTCAGATGCAGCCCATATTTCTGCTTTATAAAATGGCCCGTGATCATCGGGTCTTGTGCTCCACCAGTAGGAGCCATCATAAGGCGTTTCTTCTTTATATAAACGTGCCAGCGTAACAAGTATCTGGTTTTTTAAAGAGGCATCTGTTGTTTTATTATATGCTGCCATTAATCCATCAACAGCTTTAGGATCGTGCATGTAGCGCAATGCCCACAATGCAATAGTGGAATTGTTTGTGCCGATAGCTTTCACACATGCGTCAACCGCATTGAGCTGCACAAGCGCACGAACAGCCAGATGAGGAATAACAATATTGGCATTGGGTGTAGCATGCGGACCTTCCACTCCTTTTGCAGGCGCTATAAAAGATGCAGGAACCGGAATTTGCAGTAAAGCTTCGGCGGCATCTGCCCTGCCAAGTCTGCCCAAACCAATAATAGCAGCGGCTTTTACACGTTGAGATGTATCGCTTAATGCTTTTATAAAAGGCTCAGAGGGAACATCAGCAACAAGCGGTTTTCTGTCTGCCAATGCACGCAATGCAAATTCTTTTACAGCCGCATCGCTGGTAATATCCGCAAGATTTTTAATACCGCCTTTGCCTGCAATTTGCGCATAAGTAAAAATACCTGCCCCCCTTGCATATAGCGGAAGGTTTTTATCGGCAGCTATTTTCCATGCTGCTTCATATGCTTTATCTCCGCCACGGCTTAATAATTCCTGTTGCGCGGTTTGCCTTGCAACAGCGCCGTTGGCTTTTAGCAGATCGCCTAACTCATCAATAGATAATTTCTGAACATTCGGAAACGGTTTGTATGTCCAGCCTTTGGGAACAGCGCGAACAATAAAACCTTTGCTTGAATCTCCTGTGTAGCCTGCATCGTTCCACGCGGCCATATATAACCGCCCGGAGCCGTCAACATCAAGATCTGTTATTTGAGATAGTTGCACGAATTCTTCATCATGCTGCGTGAAACTTGCGCCGGATGGCGTAATCCTGTGAATGTATAATTCATTTCTTCCCCAATCTGCCATCATCGGCACATTATTATATTTAGCCGGCCAATTAGGATCATCCATAAATAGAGAGCCTGTACCTGAACCGCCGCCGAGATCAACCAGGCCCGGGAGGATTTCTTCTGTAAAATGTTTGAATAATAACGGGTATCCATACTCGCCGGATTGTATATGATGACTGAACCGGATATTCCATCCCTTGCCATCGTTGGTATTATCTCTTGTAAAAATATTCATGTAAGGGTCAATGGCAACATCATAAATATTTCTTGTGCCATGAGAATATATTTCCATTTCAGTTCCATCAGGGCGAACTCTTACAATACCGCCGCCCAGCATGGTGAGTTTTTTTCCTGTTCTGTCAACAGCTTCATGAAAACCAAAATCACCAACAGCAATATATATCCAGCCATCAATACCCATGCGGATGCCATTTGTTGCGTGGTCTGTTCCGCGGCTCCTGATAAAGTTTACATTGCTGATATGTTCTACAATAGGTTTTGCAGGGCCATCCGCAACACCATCATGGTCTTTGTCTTCAAACAAAACCAAATCCATTCCTGCTGCCACAGTATCTGTAAATACTGTATGCAATACATATAGTTTATCACCCAGGGAAATAATGCCTCTCGGATTATCAACCCTTGCATATTCCGTATGTGTGTCTATAATACCATCATTATTACAATCAACCAGTTTAATAATTCTTCCTCTGCCCGGTGCTTTTCCCAACGAGCCCATCATATCTACGCCAACATATACTTCGCCGGTAGGCGCAGTAGCAATACAGGCAGGGCTTGGCGTTAAAGTCGGCCCGGCAAAACCCATAATATCGAGGTCTTTTGGCCAATTGGATTTTGTGGCGAGAGAATCGATTGAGAGCAAAGCCTTGTCTCTTTCTTTTGGTTCGCAACCGGGAGCATTATTACAGGCTGAAAGAAAAGTAACTGCCATTAAAGCACAAATAAAAATTCTGATCATAAATGAGCATTATTAAAGGGCGTTAAAGTAGTGAATTATCAGCAAATTGAAGACATTTCAAATTAATAACCCCGGATTTAGCGTTTAGCAATAAAATCTAAAAGCGACCCGGATTTTTTATGAGATTACTTCACCCGCCGTGAGAGGCTTTTTATTCAATCTTCAAGCGGGCGGTCTCGCAAATACGGGTAAAGTGTTTTGTGTGTTACTATCAGCTCTAAATCAAAGTTTGTAATTATTTAATCTGTTAGTCGTTATTGCGCGCCGCATGAGTAAACTTGCCCTGTCAGCCTGATGCGCGGCAAAGCAATCTCAGGTTTTTTGAATGAGATTGCTCCCAGTAAACTCCTGGTTAAATAATTTTATTTAAATTGAAAAAATGAGTTTTATAGAAAATGAGTTTATAAAACTTGGTATTGATCTTAATCTTGGAGGTGCCATTACTTATTTATGTGATAAGAAAAAGAATGAAAACCTTATTAATAACCGGGATTGGATTCTAAAGGAGCAAAAAAATTGAAATACACCTGCAACAGCTTTTATCTTCCCGAATTTTATTTACATTCGGTTACAACAATTCCTGCTGATGAAAAAAATAATTTTTTTATTTTCTGTGTTGATGGTTTCATTTTGCGCAATAGCACAAAACAAGCCTGCCGATACTTCATACACATTACCTGATGCCTTAGTATCACAATCCGGGAAAAAAATAACTACAGTAAAAGACTGGGAAAAAATCCGCCGTCCGGAGATACTGAAATTGTTTGAAGAAAATGTGCATGGTAAAACGCCGGTAAAGAAAATTCCGCTGAGGTTTATTACAACTTCTATCAATACCAGCGCACTAAATGGAACGGCTACCCGAAAACAGGTGAGAATATATTTTTCGAAGGACGATAAATATTATATGGATGTTTTATTATACCTGCCCAATAATATTAAAAAACCCGCACCTGTATTTTTGGGATTAAATTTCGGCGGTAACCAGGCTATACATGCAGATACCGGTATTCTTATTTCCGATAGATGGTTCAGGTATGCTGAAGCGCCTGCCTATGTAAATCATCTTGCTACCGAAGCATCACGTGGCACGCAAAGCAGCGATTGGCCGGTTGAAAAAATTCTGGCTGCCGGTTACGGATTAGCAACTATATATTACGGCGATTTGCAACCGGATAGTAGCGGCAGCGTGAATGCCGGTATCGCGCCATTGTTTTATACGGCAGGACAAACAATGCCTGCCGATGATGAATGGGGAGCCATTGGTGTTTGGGCATGGGGATTAAGCCGTGCAATGGATTATCTTCAAAAAGATAAAGATGTAGATGCAAAAAAAGTGGCCGTTGTTGGTCACTCACGGTTAGGCAAAACCGCACTTTGGGCCGGAGCCCAGGATAAAAGATTTGCCATTGTAATTTCAAATAATTCAGGTGAAGGAGGAGCTGCTATTACAAGAAGAAAATATGGCGAAACCATCGCGGTGATGAACAAAGCTTTTCCGCATTGGTTTTCTGCCAACTTCAAAAAATACAATGATCGCGAAAATGATTTGCCTGTAGATTTTCATGAACTGATTGCATTGATTGCTCCGCGACCGGTATATGTAGCCAGCGCATCAAAAGATCAATGGGCTGACCCGGTGGGCGAATATTTGTCTGCTTATCATGCCACAGCGGTATATGTATTATATGGTTTGAAGGGATTGAACACCCCGGTTGCGCCAGGTGTTAGCCAGCCCGTTGGTGATGGATATATCGGTTATCATCTTCGCGAAGGAGAGCATGCAATGAGGCTATATGATTGGGAGCAGTATATCCGTTTTGCAGACAGGTTTTTAAAAAAATAGTATGTTGTTTTCCCTGATAATATCAATGCCAAAGAATATAAAACCATTTGCCGTTTTATGGATATGCATATTGCTGTGCAGTATAAGCTTTGCTCAACAAAAAAAGCGGCAAAGTGTTTTTGCAAAGAAAAATTTAATAGCCTGGTGTATTGTTCCTTTTGACAGCAAAGAAAGAAATGCAACGCAACGGGCTGAAATGCTGAACAGGCTTGGTATTACAAAACTTGCCTACGACTGGCGCGAAAAACATATTCCATATTTTGATGAAGAGATAAAGCAACTGCAATCACATCATATCGCTTTACAGGCATTTTGGTATGCATCAGGCCCATCACCCGAAAAAGATAAAAATCTGCAAACAATACTTGATGTATTTAAACGCAATAATGTAAAAACACAATTGTGGAGTATGTTTATATCCGGGCCCGGTTTTGATTCGCTCACACAACAGCAAAAAATTGAAAAGATGTCTGTGGCTGTAGCTTATATTGCAGATAAGCTGAATGAAATTGGCTGCACTTTAGGCTTATACAATCATGGTGGCTGGAGCAGTGAGCCGGAAAATCAACTGGCAATGATTGAATATCTTAAACGCCCTAATATCGGTATTGTATATAATTTCAGTCATTCGGAAGAACAGATACATCGCTTTCCTGAATTTTATCCTGGAATATTACCGCATCTTTTAGCCATAAATATAACGGGGTTAAAAGGCGGCTACCCGGCAACGGTAGTGCCTGTAGGAGCAGGAAATATTGAAGCGAAGATGATAGGTATTATCAGGAATAGTAATTATACCGGACCGATTGGTATCATCAATGAAAATTTTGCACCGGATGCAGCAGATGGGTTGAAGTTGAATATAGAAGGATTGAAGAAAGTGTTGAAAGAGATAAAAGATGAAACGGCATTAAAAACGTATTGATCAAAAAGGATGAACACAGATTATATACTTTGTGTTGAACATATTTCAAAATCTTTTCCTGGCGTGAAGGCTTTGGATAATGTTCAATTGAATGTAGCTAAAGGAGAAGTGCATGCCCTGATGGGAGAAAATGGTGCCGGCAAATCAACATTGATGAAGATATTGATTGGTATGCTGCAACCGGATAGCGGGAAAATAATATTTAAAGGGCAGGAAGTAAATTTCTCATCAGTGCATGAAGCAATAGCAGCAGGTTTTTCCATGATTCACCAGGAGTTGCTTCCTTTTCCGGAACTTACTGTTGCCGAAAACATTTTTATGGGCCGTGAGCCGGTGCATGGCTGGTTAGGTTGGATAAACCGGAAAAAATTATATGCTGATGCAAAAGCATTGATGCACAAATTAGGTGTCACCATTAATGTTAACCGCCTGATGAAAACTTTGAGCATTGCTGAAATGCAGATGGTGGAAATAGCGAAAGCAATTGCCAACAAAGCTGAAGTAATTATTATGGATGAACCTACTTCTGCCATTTCAGGGCGGGAAGTGGATATACTCTTCAATATTATCCGTGAGCTTAAAAAAGAAGGGATAGCCATTATTTATATCTCGCATAAAATGGATGAAATAGCTGTAATAGCAGATACTATTTCGGTTATGCGTGATGGTAAGTATATTGGTACGTATCCCGCCAATGAATTAGATAATAAGCAACTGATCAACCTGATTGTAGGCAGGGAGCTCGATACCATTTTTGAGAAACGCATTTCAAAATCGGGTAAGCCTTTGCTTGAGGTGAAGAAAATATCAGGAGAAAAATTTTCAGATATCAGCTTTGACGTAAGTGCAGGTGAAATTGTGGGCATAGCAGGGCTGATGGGTGCAGGAAGAACAGAAATTGTGCAGGCTATATTTGGGTTGGATAAAATATATGCTGGTGATATTAGTATTAATGGTAAGCCAATAAAAATCAGTTCTCCTAAAGAAGCTATAAAAAATGGAATTGGCTTAGTAAGCGAAGACAGAAAAAAAACCGGGCTGGTATTATCATCTTCCGTAAAGCATAATATTACTTTGGCCGCATTAAAGAAATTCAGTCCGGGTGCATTGCTTAACCTGCAAAGAGAAAAACAGGTAGCTGACGAACAGGTAAAGAAATTCAATATTAAAACACCTTCTTCAAACCAGGTAGTAAATTATTTAAGTGGAGGAAATCAGCAAAAGGTAGTGATAGCTAAAGTACTGCTCAATGATCCGGACATTATCATTTTTGATGAGCCTACAAGGGGAATTGATATCGGTGCTAAAACAGAAATATATAAAATGATGACTGAATTAGCAGTGAAAGGAAAAGCTATTATTATGGTTTCATCTGAATTAATAGAAGTGTTGGGGTTAAGCAACAGGATACTGGTGGTAAGAAAAGGACGCATTGCCAAAGAATTAAAAGCAGCAGATGCTACACAGGAAATGATTATGGAGTATGCAATGGAGTGAGTGGGCAGGGAGCTTTGAGTCGTCAGTGAAATCTATAAGGTTTGCCGGGCAGCATTGAGCGCTGCAAACCTTATAGGTTTATAAGCTGAAAGTTGATACCTGAAAGCTAAAGGCTTTATAATAATAAACTGTTTTGAATGAATTTTGCTAAGAATTATTTATCAAAGTACGGCATACTGATAGCGTTGCTGGTAATCTGCATTGTGCTATCTATAGCTACACCTTATTTTTTTACTGTTCAGAATTTAGTGATTGTGTTACGGCAGGTATCCATTAACGGTATATTGGCTATAGGTGTAACATTTGTAATTATTGCAGGAGGAATTGATCTTTCACTGGGTTCGGTAATTGCGCTCACAGGCGTAATTGCAGCAGGCTTTGCACATCCAAACACATATCCTGTTATGATGCCTGTATTAGTTGGTTTATCAGCAGGTGTGTTGATTGGTACCATCAACGGACTTACCATCACCATTGGCAAAGTAGCGCCATTTATTGTTACACTTGGTATGATGACCATTGCCCGCGGACTGGCACTGGTATTGAGCAATGGCAGACCGGTAACCAATCTTTCGCCCTCATTTAATTTTATCGGTGGTGGCGATGTATTGCATATTCCTGTGCCTATTCTGTTGTTTGCATTAGTAATATTAATATCATCGGTTATACTTAAATACACCCGCATTGGCAGGTATATTTATGCAGTTGGAGGAAATGAAAATGCTGCGAAGGCTTCGGGCATACGTGTAAACAGGGTTAAGCTTTTTGCGTACATCATGTGTAGCGGTCTTGCAGCGCTTGCCGGTATAGTGCTTGCCTCACGCATTACCACCGGGCAGCCTAATGCCGGTATTGCTTACGAGTTGGATGCTATTGCTGCAGTTGTAATTGGTGGAACAAGCCTGCTTGGTGGCAGAGGGAGTATTGCAGGAACGGTGATTGGCGTTTTGATTATTGGCGTAATCAACAACGGGCTTGATCTTCTTAATGTGTCTTCTTATTACCAGCAAATTATTAAAGGAATTATTATTATAGGAGCAGTTTTACTCGATAGAAAAAATGCACGCCAATAAGTTACGTACACACAAAAACCTATAAGGTTTGCAGCGCTGCTTTTCAGCCCGGCAAACCTTATAGGTTTAATAACCGCTTGTCCTGTTTGTATGCAGGATGTTTCATCTGTCAAAAATGTTTATCTTGACTTTTTAAAAAACATAAAAGTCATATGAAATTTAGCCCGGTATTTTTAGCTGCTATAATAGCCGTTTCAATATTCACAGCTTGTAATCAGCAGGGAAATAAAAAAAGCAATGGTGAAAAATCTTTGACCATCGGCGCGTCAATGCTTAGCCTGCAATCAGAATTTGTAGTGAATGTAAAGGATGCGATGGAAGAAAGGGCAAAAGAAAAAAATGTAAACCTTATTGTAAATGATGCGCAGCGCACTGCCGAAAAGCAGGTACAGCAGGTTGAAACCTTTATTGCCCAGAAAGTAGATGCAATTATTTTAAATCCATGTGAAGTAGAAGCAAGCTCACCTGCTGTTGAAAAAGCAAAGGCTGCCGGTATACCTGTTATCAATGTAAATTCTGAAACAACAGCCAGGCCTGATGGATTTGCCGGTTCAAGCGATGAAGCATCTGGAGAAATTGCGATGGAACAGATTGCAAAACTTTTGAGTGGCCAGGGTAATATTGTAATTATGGATGGATATATGGGGCAGGCAGCGCAGATTAAAAGAGCTATCGGCGCAAAAAATATTTTGAGTAAATATCCCGGTATAAAAATATTGGCAGAACAAACCGCTGAATGGGACAGGGCAAAAGGAATGAGCCTGATGGAAAACTGGATACAATCATATGGTGATAAAATAAGTGCTGTTTTTGCACACAATGATGAAATGGGTATGGGAGCAGTTCAGGCGCTTGAACAGGCTAAAATGAAGGATAAAGTAATTGTTGTTAGCATAGATGCAATTGCTGATGCACTGAAAGCGGTAAAAGACGGAAGATTAAATGCTACAGTATTCCAGGACGCGAACGGGCAGGGCGCAGGTGCTATCGATCTTGCTATTAAGCTTGCTAAAAAAGAACCTGTTGAGCAAAAAGAAATTTTTATTCCTTTTCAGTTAGTAACGAAAGATAACGTGGATAGGTTTGTGAAGAAGTAGTATGAAAGGCGTAAGGCAGAAGGTGTAGGGTGTAAGGTGTTGGGTGCATTCCAAATTGTCGCATTGGGCTTCATGTGGTCAGTGAAGACACTGCCCACGGCAGGCGCCCTGGCTGGTGTTTCACCAGCCAGCGACAATTTGGAATGCACCCTAAGGTGTTTGATTTTTGATCGGCCTATACAGATATGAGATGCTGTAAAAATTGGTAATAAGCCAGGAAGAGTAAAAGAAATCAATTTGCGGTCAGGCACATTATTAATATTATGCGGCTCCGGGAATTACATAAATTGTAAATAGTATAAATTGCAGCCTAAAATATCTATTACTGATGCGAATAAATATTGTCATTAAAATATTTTTACTTATTGCAATACCGGTTTTATATGTTAAGGCACAACATTCACCGCTACCAGGCGACACCTTGCATTATCCCGATGAAGTACATTTTAAAAATATACAGCAACTAACTTTCGGTGGCGATAATGCTGAAGCTTACTGGAGTTATGATGGCCGGTATATTGTTTTTCAAAGAACAAGCGCTAAAGATGGGCTTCCCTGCGACCAGGTTTTTATTGGTCAGGTTCCTAAAAGTACAGCAGAAAAATTTGAATATAAATTGGTAAGCACGGGTAAAGGAAGAACAACCTGCCCCTTTTTTACAAAAGATGGCAGGCATATTATTTATGCTTCAACGCATTTGAGTGCAGATAGCTGCCCGCCTGTTCCTGATAGAAAAAAGTACGGCAATAAATACATTTGGCCATTGTATGACAGCTACGATATTTTCATGGCAGATTTAGACGGAAAAATTATAAAGCAATTAACTAATGCAAAAAGTTATGATGCTGAAGCAACTTTATCTCCTGATGGCAATAGTATGATATATACCAGCGATAAAGATGGTGATATAGATTTGTATATCATGAACCTGAAAACCGGTAAAGAAAAAAGAGTGACTAACACTTTGGGTTATGATGGTGGTGCATGGTTCAGCCCTGATGGAAAGAAAATAATCTGGAGGGCATCGAGACCAAAAACCGAAGATGAGATTAAAGAATACAAAGACTTGCTGGCAGAAAATCTTGTAGCTCCCACACAAATGGAAGTTTGGGTTGCTAATGCAGATGGAAGCAATGCCCGCCAGGTAACACATTATGGGCAAGCTAATTGGGCGCCTGCCTTTATGCCGGATAGCAAACGGATTATTTTTGCATCAAACCATGAATATAAAAGAGGATTTCCATTTAACCTTTATACGATAAATGAAGATGGAACTAATCTCCGGAAAATCAGCAGAGATAAAGGATTTGATGCATTTCCCATGTTTTCTCCCGATGGAAAAAAAATAATTTTCTGTAGCAACAGGAATAATGGCGGCACAAGAGATACAAATATATTTATTGCGGATTGGGTGGAATAGAAGGTTGTGGGTTAAAGGGTTTATGGTTTGTAGTTTATGGTTTGTAGTTTGTAGTTTTTGGTTTATAGTTTAGGGTCACAAACTTCAAACCATAAACTACAAATAACCACACTGCCTGTCTCCTTTCTTATTTCAATCCATACTTTCCCATATATCTTTCATACAACTGCGTTTGTTTATTAGCAAGACTAACCAGCCTGCCCTGTATAAAAGCATGTGTAACAATGCTGCTTTTCATATCAAGAATATCTCCTTCGCTCACTACAATATTTGCATCTTTACCCACTTCAAGTGACCCGGTTTTATCATCAATGCCTAAAATTTTTGCTGCGTTTAAAGTTATTGCACTTAATGCTTCTTCTTTAGTTAAACCATAAGCGGCAGCCGTGCCTGCATTAAAACTTAAATTACGGAAACGGGTATTATCCATATTATCATTCAGCGCAAATAATACGCCTGCCTTTTGTAAGGCGGCAGGCGTTTTATATGGCTGATCAACATCTTCATCTTCTGTTGCAGGTAATTCATGTTGAGTGCCAAGTATTACTGCTACACTATGCTGTTTAAGCAATGGTGCTATCTGCCAGCTTTCACTACCGCCAACTATCACTACGGAAAATCCAAATTCTTTTACAAAATCTATTGCAGCAAGCATTTGCTTTACCTGGTTTGCGTGTATAAATAATTTCTGGCTTTTATCAAACAAACCCTTAACGGCAGCAAATTTTAAATTGGTTTGTGCATGTTCCGCTTCCTGCTGGTATGATTTAGCTTCGGCAAAAAAACTTTTTAGCTTCTCAATTTTTTGCAATGCCTGTTTTTCAGCATCATCGGGAGTTTGTGATTGTGCTACCATAAAAAAACGCCCTCCGCGCTGCGGAAGAAAAGAAGGGAATGTAATATGAATGCCATTATCAATTTTGTATGCTGCATCTTCCCAGTTCCATGCATCTAATTGTACAACAGAAGATGAGCCGGCAATCAAACTTCCCTGCGGCGATACATTTGCCAGCAATATTCCGTTTGCTTTTAAAGTATTGATGATTTTTGAATCTGTATTATAAGAAACGATAGAACGTATATTAGGGTTGAGTTCTCCCAATTCACGATAGTCGTTTGAACCTCTTACCCCTGATGCTATTTCTCTTAACCCGAGATCGCAATCAGGAAGGATTAGGCCGGGATAAACATGTTTTCCTTTTGCGTCATATACTTTTACATCGCCCTGCGGCACAGGAATATTTGTGCCTATTTTTTCAATTCTGCCATTGTTTACCTGTATGGTGGTATGCTCCAATACCTGGCCGTTTCCCGTATGCACGATACCGTTAGTTATAAATAAAAGTCCTTTATATTCCGGCGTAGGATATACATCATCCTGGGCTGTTGCAGCAATTGCAAAAAGAAACATGAATAATATAGAATATGTCAATTTTTTCATCTCTTGATTTTTTATGCTGTTAAGAAATTTCCGTGCATTAGTTGGTAGCATTTTCTTCCAACTGCCCGCCGGTTTCATCATCGTGGTTGCTATCACCATCCTGCTGATGCTCACCACAGCCTAATACAATTTGTACGCTTGGTTTAAATGGCACAACGGGCCCGCCGGCTTTTTTCTCGCTAACCAATTTTTGAATAATCCTGTTTCTTTCTGCAGAAATATTACTGCGCATCACCAGGTCTTTTTCCCTGTCAAAATATATAATGCCGTCAATTATTGTTTTTTCTGCTTTGGCATATATGCTCAATGGGTTATCACTCCACAACACTACATCAGCATCTTTACCCACTTTAATGCTACCTGTTTTATCATTAATGTGAAGCGCTTTAGCAGGATTGATAGTAACCATGTTCAATGCTTCGATTTCGCTTACGCCGCCATACTTAACTGTTTTTGCCGCTTCCTGGTTTAGCCTGCGTGCCATTTCTGCATCGTCAGAATTGATACAAACATTCAATCCCATCTTTTGCATTATAGCAGCATTATAAGCAATCGCATCCGCTACTTCTATTTTATACGCCCACCAATCAGAGAAGGTAGATACATTAGCGCCATGCGCTTTCATTTTATCCGCTACTTTATATCCTTCAAGAATATGCGTGAAGGTATTAATGCGAAAACCAAATTTTTCTGCTACACGCATAGTATAGGTTATTTCTGTTTGCACATAAGAGTGGCAGGTAATGAATCTTTTTTTATTCATAATTTCTACCAGTGCATCCAGTTCAAGGTCTCTTCTTACCGTATTCCAGGGGCTTACAGATGCCATACTTTTTTTACTTGTACTTTTTATTGCAGCAGCTTTTGCAATAGCATTTTCATAATCTTTCGCTCTTTGAAAAGCATCCATCAATACCTGTTCAACACCCATCCTCGTATCAGGAAAGCGATTGTTAGCAGGTGAGGTTGTTCTTTTTACATTTTCGCCTAATGCAAATTTTATAAATGGGTCGGCGCCTTTAAATTTCAAACCTTCATCATCTGCACCCCAGCGGAGTTTTATTAACTGCGTTTGTCCGCCAATAGTATTTGCTGAACCGTGCAGAATATGAGAAGTAGTAACGCCTCCGCTTAACTGGCGATAAATATTAATATCATCCGGGTTTAAATTATCGCCTATTCTTACTTCAGATGTTACTGACTGAGCGCCTTCATTTATAGAAGCCGTAGCAATATGAGAATGTTCATCTATAATACTTGCGGTAAGATGTTTACCTGTTCCATCAATAATGGTGGCAGATGCATCAGAAAGATTTTTACCAACCTGTGCAATTTTACCGGCTTTAAGTAACACATCCGTGTTTTCTAATTTTCCCGCTTCATCCGAAGTCCATACTGTGGCATTTTTAATAAGAATAGTATGTGCCGATGGTAAACTATCCCAGCCATAACTGCCAAACGGGTAAGTAATTTTTGCAAGCGGTTTAACTGTATTTTTCTTAGCGGTATCCGGCTTGGATTCAGCTGTTTTAGCAAAGGTTGCATTCCAAAGTACCTGTGTGCCGTTTGCATTACTGCCATTGCCTATCCATCCATCATTGCTAACGGTACCGGTGAGGCGAATAGTTGATTTTGATTTCTTATCAGGGGGAAAACTGATGTTCACCATTTTTCCATTAAAGCTGAATTTGGTGGCAAGCGTGTCTCCATCAATTACAGTTGCTGATTTGCTGTTTTTTACAGACAGAGCATATGTTTTTGCGGTATTATCAGTATCCTGTACCGATAAGTTATATACAGCATTAATATCATTCCAGTTTTCGTTGTTCACATCATACCTTTCTCCCTGCACCCAGTTTTGATAAATGGTTGTTTTTTCATCAAACAAAGCACCGGAAATAATTAAAAAGCTGGCAGTTTTACCTGCTTCAATACTACCTACTTTATCGTAAATACCTAACAAGGTTGCCGGTGTTTTTGTAAGCGCTTCCAAAGCTTTTGTTTTGCTGAGCCCGGCTTCTATTGCTTTTCTCACATTGGTTAAAAACGATTTGGTATCTTTTAAATCAGCAGGCGTTAAACAAAAATCTATACCTGCTTTTTCGAAAGATGCCGGGTTTGTTACCGCGAGTTCCCAATGTTTTAAATCATTTAGCGAAACTCTTTTTGCATCATCCGGGTCTTCTACATCCATCGCTTCAGGATAATTAAGCGGGAGTATATACGCCGCTTTTGTTTTTGCTATTTCCTGTATACGCTGGTACTCATTTCCCCCACCTTTAATAATATATTGTATACCAAACTCATCGCCAATCCTGTCGGCGCGTATATCCTGCCATTTGTCATTGGCTTCAAATATCTGTGGCAGGTTTTGAATGTCGCTCCATGCTTTCAAACTTAGATTTACGCCCTCGGTTGCAGGATTGCTTTTATACCATTGCGCATCTAAATATGTTTGCCGCAATAAAGCAATAGCGCCCATTAAACTGCCGGGATAGCTTTGTGTTGAAGTGCCCTTATTAAAAGAATAATGCGCTGAAGCTTTTTCTTTGATAATAGTGAGATTCTCTTTTATATCGGCTAATGATACAACGGTGCCGGTTCCTCTTGCTATGCCATCTTTTTGATGTGTAAGCACAGTGCCGAAACCAATATCACGCAGCGATTTTGCTTTTGTTGCATCGGCTGCAAAAACAGAAGCGCCATTTACATCAGCCTTTATTGCCTCGTTCCAGCCGTATGCACCTTTTGTATTTGAAGTTAATTGTGCAGGTGCGCTGTAATTAAATGGTGCGGCAGATCGCTGGGGCGCGGGCATACCGTAATCACTGTATATATCAATAAAAGATGGAACAATGTATTTGCCTTTACAATCAATAATCACCGCTTCTTTGGGCACAGGTATATTGCTACCTGCAGCAATTATTTTACCTTTTTTTATAATAACTACGGCATTTTGTAAAGTGGTTTTAGCATCTTTTACAACAGTAGCATTAGTAAAAGCGTAATAGCCCAAACGTTCGTCGGCAACAGCATTTACCGGAAATGTTTGTTGTGCTGAAATTTGCTCATGCAGCATAAATAAAATAGCGAGGAAACTTAGTATCCTTTTCATCAGCAGAATGTTTAAACGTGAGAAGAAAATTGAAAGTTAATGCAAAATCTCCTTTAAAATGATCATTTACTTTGCAGGTTTTGAGTATTAAACAACATTCTTTCTCTCATAGCTGGTTATTCTTATATGCGGTTTTTGCATGTGAATCAATGTTGAAGATATTTCGTATTCTATAAAAAAATTTCAATGAGAAGGACATCATTATATGCTATAGGCTATTTATTTATATTAACTGTATGTTTATGCCGGTATACTACAGCGCAATCCGTGCATTTTGACAAACCTTATACGCAGGATTACAGTATTAAATATGTTTCTGAAACCCCGGACCTTGCTTTGTATAAAGCATATGAAGACCGCAATGGTTTTATTAAGCTCATCACATCAAAAGGGATTATGCGTTTGCATGGGGGAGAATTTTTGCAGCCAGGTACTATAGTTATTGATAGCAGCTATCGCTCGCTTAATAAAAGAAATATTGCTTCGTTGGGGCTTTATCAAAACCAATTCATATTTGGTGATGATAAAGCCATCTTCAGTAATGCCTGGGCCGGGGCTTTATTTTTAAAACATACACTTAGTTCAGTAAACATTTTCAGTGGTGGAAAAGATTTTTCTTTTCTAATATCAGACGGTAAAAAGCTGCAATATTTAAAGAGTAATTCGGTATTATGGGAGGGTAGTACAGATGCGCCGGTATTGGATATTGCTTACGATAATAGCACAGACAAATTTTATATTCTCACTTCTAATAAAATCATTTCATGGTCGCCGGCTGATAAGTCTGTAGCAACCATTTTTACAGCCGATAGTCTTACTGCGTTTACCCTGTACAAAAACGCAAAACAGATTGTTGCAGGCACAAGCAATGGATATCTGATTGTAGATATCGCTACAAAAAAACAAATTGGTGAAATAAAACGCAAACTTCCGTGGACAGAGATTACCGCGGTAACTGCTATAGGAGATAAGCTGTGGTTTGGCTCAAAGCGCGGAGCTTTTATGCTTAAAGATGATGGCAAGTATAATTATTATGCTTCTAAAAGATGGCTGCCATCTGATGAGGTTACACAGATATCTGCAGGCTCAGCGGGTAGTGTGCTTGTGTTAACCAAAGGAGGGCTTGGAAAAATATGTTTTAAGCAAATGACCCTGGCAGAAAAAGCGGCATTTTATGATAAACAGGTTAGGCAAAGGCATATACGCAATGGCTTTAATGCAACTGTTGAAGGAATGAAAGATGGCGATATTTCAACAGGCTTTATGGAAGACTCAGATAATGATGGCTTATGGACGTCAATGTATCTGGGTGCTGAAGCATTCCGCTATGCAGTTACAAAATCTCCGGAAGCTTTACAGAATTGCCGTGAATCGCTTGATGCAATGGAAAGACTTTATTCAATAAACCCGGTTAAAGGATTTCCTGCAAGATCTTTTGAAAGACGCGGATATGCACTGCACGACAGAAAAGCATGGCGCCCTGCTGATGACCCTGAATGGGAATGGAAGTCTACCACAAGTAGTGATGAAGCTATTGGGCATATTTTTGTTTTTGCTGTATTGGCCGAGCTGGTTGATGATGCAGGTGTAAAAAATAAATCAATCAGGCTGATTGATTCACTGATGCAGCATATTATTAACCATGATATGTATTTGATAGATTGGGATGGCAAACCTACGCTTTGGGGTAAATGGAACCCGGATTATGTAAACAGTCATCCCGAATCAGTTGGTGATAGAAAAATTAATTCTTCCAATATTATAGGCATGCTGCAAACAGCTTATCACTTCACTAAAAAAGAAGTGTATAAGAAAAAAGCGTTTGAATTAATGAATAAGTACGGCTACCTGAAAAACCTGATGCAGCCAATGAAAAATATAGGAAAGGCAGAGGATGGTGCAAGTGACTGGAGCAAGATGCTATCTGAAGGCTGGAATCACTCCGATGATGAAATGTATTTTTTAGGCTACTGGGGGCTATACCGCTATGCTTTAAATGATACCCTTAAAACAAAATTCAAAGCATCTATCATTGATCATTGGGAGGCTGAACGTCCTGAAAAAGATGGCGCCTGGAATATTTTTACAGCACTTACCGGCGTAAAAAATTTCGACCTTAAAGAAGCTGTATGGTACCTGCAGGAATATCCTTTGGATATGGTTGGCTGGACTGTTAAAAACAGCCACCGCAAAGACATAGAACTTTTAGCGCCTAATTTCAGAAATCAAACCATTAAAGAAGTATTGCCACCGGATGAATTAAGAATAAGCCGTCACAATGCAAACAGGTTTGGACTGGATGGGGGAGGTAACGGCAGCGATGAACATAGCGCAGGCGATATATGGCTGCTGCCTTACTGGATGGGGCGGTATTTGGGGGTGATTAAATGAGTATTCGGCTATTTATGTTTTCAGTAAGTCTTTTTCTACGGCAGCGACCACTGGCAATCCCAGCTTGTTTGATGTTTCCTGAAAAATATTCTGCCTGTTTTGAAGTGTAAGCTTCTGCCAGGCCTGTAATGTTTCATTCATAGGTAAGCGCTTTTAATACCGGTTTCATCATTTCTCTTATCCATGCAGGAGCCAGGCGTATGTCATGCTCCAGGCGTGTTGGTTTTTCTTTTTTCAGCAAGAATTGTATTTGCTTTATTTCTTTTTGAGTTACATTTAATGCTATATCTCTAACGGTTACCCCTAACCGTTTTAATAAATTATTAAGAAATAAAATATACCACTGGCACTATTTTAGCGTTTTAGTCACTCCTTTTTTATCTGTCAACAGTTAGAAACGCATCTAAACCAATATGACCATCCCGTATTTGCATAAACGCATTGTTTTTATTTCGGGAGTATTGTGTTTTCTTTTTAGTGTAAAGATTGATGCGCAGGATACATCTGCAGGCCTGATACGCTTTTTTAAAATAGAAAAAGCAACCAACAAAAATGCCGTTAATCTTAACTGGACTATTGCAGCAAAAAATAACGACAGCGTTCATGTAACCATTGAACGTTCCGCCGATGGGAAAAAGTTCCAGTTGCTGGAAATGATGCCCTCCTGTTTTGCCGGCATGGATTCTAACTATAATTATACGGATGAACTGCCGCTTTCCGACAGCAGCATATACCGCATTACCTGTAAAACCAATGGTCAGGCTTCGGGTTATGCGGTGCAGAAGGTAAATTTTTTTTCCCGCCCTAAAATAGAAATAAGTGTGATGCCCAACCCGGTATTTAATAATGCTTCTATTATTATACAAACCGAAGAAACCGGCGATATAAATTGCTTGCTGTACGACCTTAATGGCAAAACAATACGCACATACCAGTTTAAAAAAACGGCTTATTACGCACAGCATATATTGGATATGTATAATGTTCCCCAAGGCGAGTATATATTAAACGTGAGGGGAACGGTTATTAACGAGTCAAAGCGGATTCTGAAACAGTAGAAGCCCTATCTTTGCGCCGTTATGATGAGCAAGAAGTCGTTCGTGGCAATTTTAGTGGCACTTTTTCTTCCTTTAACGTGTTATTTTTTACTGAAACATTTCAGCGCCGAAGCGGTTGTAATGCCTAAAAGGTATTTTTATGACAGTGTACGCACCGTTACTGAATACGGCAAAACCACGGAAGATACGGTATGGCATAAGGTAAGAAATTTTACACTCACCAACCAGCTTGGCAAGCAGGTTTCGCTAAGTGATTTTAAAGACAAAATTATTATTGCCGATTTCTTTTTCACTTCCTGTCCCAGCATTTGTCCATCGCTTACACGTAATATGAAGCGGCTGCAGGACGCCTTCAATAAAACAGATACTGTTGTAAGATTTATATCTTTTAGTGTTGACCCTGTAAGAGATACTCCCGAAAAGCTTAAAAAATATTCTGATAAATATGGCATCAACCCCGATACCTGGTGGTTGCTTACCGGCGATAAGGATGAAATTTATAATATAGCCAAACAGGAGTTTAAAGCCAATATTGCCGATACCAATGTTGATACGAATTTTATACATACCGAACATTTTTTTATGCTGGATAAAGAACGTGTGGTGAGAGGCTGGTATAAAGGATTGGATAGCATTCACCTGAATAAGCTGGCTGATGATGTGGTATTGCTGATGCTGGAAAAGGATAAAAAGAAGAAAAGAAAACTATTTGGCGATTAGTTGAAATTTAATATAATAATATAACTGACTATATGCTGCTGGCTCAGATAAAGAAGAATGACAAATCGGCTAAACTGTTTATATGGGTTGTTTCCTTTGTAGTATTTGCGGCGGTGGTAGTGCTCAGCAGGGTTAAGGTTAATGCTGACCTGGGTTTTGATGTACACAATCTTGCTTTATTCAATGCTGTTGTTAATTCTGTAGTATCTGTTTTGCTGATTGCAGGTTTAATTGCGGTAAAGCAGAAAAAATTTATACTTCACCGGAATATAATGATTGCCGCGTTGGTATGCTCTGTACTTTTCCTGCTGTCATATATATGCCATCATCTTTTTGCGGGCGAAACAAAGTTTGGATATACAAATCATGATGGCATAGTGAGTGATGAAGAAAAAACCGCTGCCGGCAGGCTAAGAACTTTTTATTATATCATTCTCGGTACGCATATTCCATTAGCAGGCATCATTTTACCATTTATATTATTCACTGCATATCGTGGGTTAACTGCGGAGTTTGCGCGTCATAAAAAAATTGCAAGAATTACCTGGCCTATCTGGTTGTATGTATCTGTAACAGGGGTATTGGTATATTTAATGATTAGTCCATATTATTCATAAAAGCATATTTGATTTAAATTGTTGTGTTATTATTATTTTAACAAATTGCTACAATTTAGCCTGTTTATTTAAAGTTCTCCATCAAAATTGCTTCTTTCCCATAGTTTTCCTAAGCACAATTGACTATATTTGCGGTTCCTGAAATTATAGTTTATAATCGTAATTAATTCATGATTAAAGCAGCTCAAAAGTGTAAATATTGGGTAACAGGCCTGTTACTTTTAAGCTTCTTTAATGTCCTTACTTTTTTACCAGGCAGTAGTTTCGATATTAATGAAGCTATCTTCCCACAAGCTCCCCCTGTTAATGCTGTTGATGAAGCAGAAAATCGTTCAACAATACTTGAGCTTTTTCTTGAAAATATAGCCGGGCTTGAAGATTGCCTCCCGGATTCAGAAAAACCAGATTTCAGCTACACTCTTTTTAGCATTAAGTTCCGCGGCATTAGCTGGTTTTTATCAAATTTTAGTTTAGTACCCGCAGTTACAGCGGTAAAGCAATATGTTGTGTCAAAACAGTTTTTTGGCATCGATCATCCCCAACAATTGCCATTGCTTCAACACCACAATTTCATTTTCAGGCTAACTCCTTTCTGATTTTTTTTCATTCTTTTTTGTATTTGCCATACTGAATAAGATAGTAGTCCTATCAAAATAATAATGAATTGCTTGCGATGCTTTTCTCCGAAAGACATCATGGCATCATCATTTATTTTTTACTTAAAACAAATTAGTAATGAAAAATTATTTGTACATACTTGTTATTGCAGTCGCTGCAGGATGTGCTTCTGAACAAAATAAAAACGAAGAAAATACTTTACCCAAATTACCTGTGCTGCAGGTAAACACTATCGACACCGTATTAAAACACGATTATGTAACAAGTATTGAAGCGGTTAAAAATGTGGAGATACGCGCAAGAGTGCAGGGCTTTTTAAGCAAAATATTTGTTGATGAAGGACAGGAAGTAAAAAAAGGAACTCCTTTGTTCCAGATAGACCAGCATGAATTTTTGAATGAAGTGGCGAAAGCCAAAGCCGGCGTTAGCAATGCACAGGCAGAAGCCAAAACAGCCGAGGTAGAATTGAAAAGAGTAAAAACCTTGTTAGCAAAAGCAATTGTTTCGCCAACAGAACTTGAAATGGCTGAAGCAAGACTCAAAGCCGCGAATGCTAAAACCGAAGAAGCTATATCAGCACAGAGAAATGCGGAAACAAAATTGTCTTATACAAATATACTTTCTCCTTTTGATGGCGTAATTGACCGTATACCGTTAAAGGCCGGCAGCCTTGTTGATGCAGGAGCTTTGTTAACTACTATTTCAGATAATCATGAAGTATATGCATATTTCAATATTTCTGAAAATGAATATTTAAACTACAGGAGAAGCAATGGTGAAGAAAGAGATAATTCAGTGCAGCTTATTCTTGCTGACGGTTCTGTATACAGCCAGCAGGGTAAAATTGAAACTGTTGATGGTGAGTTTGATGAAGGCACAGGCTCCATTGCTTTCAGGGCGAGATTCGGAAATCCCTCCAAACTTTTAAGACACGGCGCTACAGGTAAAGTAAGAATTACCTCACAGGCAAAAGATGCACTGATTGTTCCCCAGAAATCAGTATTTGAAATACAGGATAAGAATTATGTTTTTGTTGTAGGAGCAGATAGCGTTGTTACAATGAAAACAGTTATTCCTCAAACAAGGCTGTCACAATATTATATTATTAAAGATGGCCTTAACAGCGGCGACAAAATATTATATGAAGGCATTCAAAGTATTAAAGAAGGCATGCGCATACAGCCGCTGAATGTGAGCAGGCAAATGTGATAAGTAAACCCAATCAATAAAAATTTTGTAGCGCGGGCAAATGCTCAACCAGGTTTTATTGCCGGTTGTTTGCCCGTATCTGAAAAATATTATTTACATATTTTATGGTAGAAACTTTTATCAGGAGACCTATATTATCTCTTGTAATCTCTCTTATAATTACACTGCTGGGTGTGTTGGCATTATTTACTTTGCCTATTACACAGTTTCCCGATATTGTGCCGCCATCTGTAACCGTAACCGCACGTTATACCGGCGCTAACGCGCAGGTGTGTACCGATGCAGTAGCTACTCCCCTGGAAAGAGCTATTAATGGTGTGCCTGGTATGACTTACATGAACACTGTTACCAGCAACAATGGTGTTACACTCATTTCAATTTCTTTTAAAGTTGGTATTGACCCCGACCAGGCAGCAGTGAATGTACAAAACAGGGTTACTACTGTGTTAGATGAATTACCCGAAGAGGTAATTAAAGCAGGCGTGGTAACGGAAAAGGAAGTAAACAGTATGTTGCTGTATCTGAATATTGTGAGTAAAGACACTACAATGGATGAACAGTTCATCTTCAACTTTACTGATATTAATGTGTTGAAAGAATTAAAGCGTATTGATGGTGTGGGCTTCGCGGAAATTATGGGCGCAAAAGATTACGCTATGCGGGTATGGCTGAAGCCCGATAGAATGCTGGCGTATAATGTATCTGCGGATGAAGTAATTGCAGCATTGCGTAACCAGAATGTGGAAGCCGCACCTGGTAAAACAGGCGAAAGTTCAGGCATAGAAAAAAATTCGCTGGAATATGTATTACGTTACACCGGTAAATTTTCAGAGCCAACTGAATATAAAAATATTGTGCTTCGTGCCGCCTCAGATGGTTCAATACTAAGGCTTAAAGATATAGCGGATGTTGAATTTGGTGCATTAAGCTATAGTATGGAATCTAAAACAGATGGTAAGCCTTCGGCATCTATTATGATTAAACAGCGCCCCGGCTCAAATGCGAGAGAAGTAATCAGCAATATTAAAAAACGTATGGCAGAAATCAAGGAATCTTCCTTTGTACCCGGGATGGATTACAATTTCGCTTACGATGTATCCCGGTTTTTAGATGCTTCTATTAAAGAAGTATTGAGAACATTGATTGAAGCGTTCATTCTTGTGTTTATTGTAGTGTTTTTATTTCTCCAGGATTTCAGATCAACACTTATACCCGCGCTTGCAGTGCCGGTGGCGCTCATTGGTACATTAGCCTTTATGCTGATGCTCGGTTTCTCCATAAACCTGCTTACACTTTTTGCATTGGTATTGGCCATCGGTATTGTTGTTGATAATGCGATAGTAGTGGTGGAAGCCGTGCACGTAAAAATGACGGAAGACCATATGGGTGCAATGGACGCAACAATTGCTGCGATGAAAGAAATCAGCAGCGCCATTATGGCAATTACACTGGTTATGTCGGCGGTGTTTATTCCGGTGGCGTTTTTATCCGGCCCTGTTGGTGTATTCTACCGGCAGTTTTCGCTTACACTCGCTATATCCATTGTTATATCCGGCATAAACGCGTTAACGCTTACACCTGCCTTATGTGCCTTAATGTTAAAGCACCAGGAGCCCGGAAAGAAAAAAGGTTTGTTACAGCGTTTCTTCGGAGGGTTTAACCGCGCATATGATAAAACGCAAAGCAGGTATAAAGGATTGATTGGAGCAATTGCCGGCAGAAAAATGCTTACAACAGCATTGCTGATTCTTTTCTTTATAGCTACCTGGGGCGTAAGTGCCATACTACCTTCCGGATTTATACCAACAGAAGACCAGGGCATAATTTATGTAAACGTTACTACGCCTGCAGGTTCAACTGTTGAGCGTACAGGTGATGTGCTTGATGAAGTGCAGCGTGTTGCTTCAAAATTTAATGCGGTAGAAAATATTTCTACGCTCGCCGGCTATAGCCTTGTTACAGAAGTATCCGGCGCATCTTACGGTATGGGCATGATTAACATGAAACCCTGGAGCGAACGCAAAGAATCCGTAAATGATTTGATTATCCATCTAAAAGAAAAAACAAGTCATATAGCGGATGCGAGTATAGAATTTCTTCCACCTCCTACAGTTCCGGGTTTTGGTAACTCCAGCGGTTTTGAATTCAGGCTGCTTGATAAAACAGGAACGGGAGACTTACAACATATGCAGGATGTTGCCAATAAAGTAATTGATGGCGTAATGAAAACAGGCATTGTAAACAATGCGTTTACCGGCTTTAATCCCAATTTCCCCCAATACATGATACATGTTGACCAGGAAATAGCAGCAAAAAAAGGTATTACAATTGATAACGCGATGAGCACATTACAGACTTTATTGGGTAGTTATTATGCTACCAATTTTATTCGCTTCGGGCAAATGTATAAAGTGATGGTGCAGGCTTATCCGCAGTATCGTAAAAGCCCTGAAGATATATTGCATTTGTATCTCAAAAATAATGATGGAGAGATGGTGCCTTTTTCCACTTTTATTAAAATGGAAAGAGTGTATGGGCCGGAACAATTAACGAGGTATAATATGTATACTTCAGCGTTGATTAACGGAGATGCAGCGCCGGGCAGAAGTAGTGGTGAAGCAATAGCCGCGGTTGAAAAAGTAGCGAAGGAAGTTTTACCAAGAGGATTTGGATATGAATGGTCGGGCATGACACGTGAGCAGATTTTATCAGGCAACCAGGCGGTATATATTTTTATACTATGTCTTGTGTTTGTATACCTCATATTATGTGCGCAATATGAAAGTTTCTTTCTGCCGCTTGCGGTAATACTTTCTTTACCGGCAGGCATATTCGGTTCATTTGCGGCATTAAAATTAGCGGGGCTTGAAAATAATATTTATGCCCAGGTATCGCTGGTAATGCTCATTGGCTTGCTCGGTAAAAACGCTATCCTGATTGTTGAGTTTGCTATTCAGCGAAAGAAGCTTGGCGTATCAGCATTGAATGCCGCGGTTGAAGGCGCATCTTCAAGATTACGCCCCATACTCATGACATCGTTTGCATTTATCGCGGGCCTTATACCACTTTGTATTGCCTCAGGCGCAGGTGCTTTAGGTAATCGTTCTATCGGTACTGCGGCGGCAGGCGGCATGTTTGTGGGAACAATTTTCGGCGTAATTGTTATTCCCGGTTTATATGTGTTGTTTGCGACGCTGGAAGAAAAACTTGCAGGTAAAAAGAAAATGAAAATTAAAGTGAAGAGTATGAAGATGAAAGTGGCATCAGACGAAGGGTGAAGAGGAAGTGATAAGTGGTAAGGAGTAGGTGATAAGAAAGAAAACTTGCGGAGCAAGCCTTACACCCTACACCTTAAAAAAATTATTATTGACAACAACACATAAAAACGATGAAGATTATACCATTGATTATATATAGCTGTTTCGGTTATGGATTGATGTTAGGTTCCAGTTCATGCAGTATGCAGAAAAAAATAACTGCAGAAAAAGAACTGGAAATACCGGCAACCTATGCAGGCGCAGCGGATAGTACCGGCGCCGGAAATATTTCTCTTAAAACTTTTTTCAAAGACCCTGTGCTGATTGCGCTGGTTGATACTGCTATCAACAATAATCTTAACCTGCAAAATGCCATACAGCGTATTATGATTGCAAGGGCAAACCTCGTATTGCAAAAGGGATTAAGATTACCATCGCTTGATGGTTTTGTATCCGCATCTGTAGATAAATATGGAAAGTATACTATGACAGGCGTGGGAAATTTTGATACCAATTTTTCCCAGAATATTGATAAAGACCAACAGGTAACAAACCCGGTGCAGGACTATTATTTCGGTTTAAAAAGTTCATGGGAGATTGACCTTTGGGGTAAATTGAAAGCAAGAAAAACTTCAGCACAGGCGCAACTGCTCGCATCTGAGCAGGGAAGAAAATGGGTAATTACACAATTGGTAGCGCAGGTAGCAACGTATTATTATGAATTGCTTGCATTGGATAACCGTCTTGAAATTATATACCGCAATATTGAATTGCAGGATAGGGCAGTTGAAATAGTAAAAGCCCAAATGGAAGGAGGGCGCGCTAATGCATTAGCCGTGCAGCAATTCACCGCGCAATTATTACACACAAAAGGATTGGAATATGAAACAAAACTGGGTATAGTACAACTGGAAAATGAGATGAATGTATTGCTCGGGCAGTTGGCGCAAACACCTGTACCAAGAGGAATTGCAATCAATAAGCAGGAATTTCCTGCACAGGTATTTACAGGCAAGCCTGCTGATATGCTTGCCCGCAGGTCTGATGTACAGCAAACACAATGGCAGCTTGCGGCTACAAAAGCTGATGTTGAAGTAGCAAGAAAATCTTTTTTGCCTTCACTTGTGCTTACGCCATATCTCGCTTTAAATGCGTTTAAATTTCCGTTGTTGTTTAACGGTAGTTCGATTGCCTATGGAATAATAGGAGGTTTAACACAGCCTGTTTTTAATCGTTACCAGTTGAAGAGTGATTTTGCTGTGGCAAATGCGCAACAGCAAATTGCATTTAATGAGTACAGACTTTCTTTTTTAAATGCATATAAAGAAGTAACCACAAACATTAAAAGCATTGAATATTTTAAGAAGATAGTAGCGCTGAATAATGATGAAGTAGAAACGCTTAAAAACGCAGTGAGTACTTCGAATGATTTGTATTTAAGCGCTTATGCCAGTTATCTTGAAGTAATAACCGCGCAAAAAGGCGTGCTGGAAGCCGAACTAAAACAAACCGAAGCGCAAAAAGCATTGCTGCATTCACACCTGGATTTATACAGGTCTTTAGGTGGCGGATGGGAATAACTCTTTCTTTTCTCTATCTTTACCACATAACAAATAAATATGAATAGAAAGAGTTGTCTTCCTCCTCCTGCATTTGATGTTCATTCCAGGTTATAAAGAAGTATGCCGGGGCTGATTCAACAGCAGGTTCCAATACTTCTCTGGATACAACTGATATTAATGCAATAATTGCTCTTTAACGGAGCGTATAGATAATTCTTTTATGAAGAAAACATATTTATTATTACACATCGCCGTAATACTTGCAGGCTTTACAGGTGTTTTTGGAAAACTCATTTCTCTTAATGAAGGATTGCTGGTTTGGTACAGGGTATTTTTCTCCTCTGTTATTTTGTTTTTCATTTTAAAATTGTTCCGCATTCAAAGCCGGATTGATGTTAAAGAGAAGCTGAACATTGCCAAGGTAGGCATGTTACTAACCATACACTGGATATTTTTTTATGCCAGCATAAAGTATTCAAATATTTCCATTGGCGTTGTTTGTTATTGCCTTACCAGTTTTTTTACGGCGGTATTTAAACCGTTAATCGACAGGAACAGGTTTATACCTTCTGAACTATTGCTGAGTGTATTAACAGTATTTGGTATAAGCCTTATCTTCCATTTTGATACATCTTACCAGTTAGGTATTGGCTTAGGTTTTATTTCATCGGCATTTTCCGCATTGTATACTATTTATAATGAAAGACTGGTTAAGAAATATGATAGCAGGCTTATCAATTTTTACCAAATGCTCGCCGGCACCATTGGCTTAGGTATATTACTTCCTGTATACCTGCATTTTTTTCCGGTACAAAATTTACTACCTGGTTTAAAAGATACATTTTACCTGGTTTTATTATCGCTGTTTTGTACGGTAGGTTTGTATGTATTATTTGCCGAGGTATTAAAAAAGATACCGGCATTTACAGTAAACCTCACTTTCAATCTTGAACCTATTTATGCCATCATTTTAGCATTCCTTTTCTTTAATGAAAGCAAAGAAGTGAATTTTTCTTTTTACCTGGGATTGTTTTTTGTGATGGCATCTGTTGTTTTACAAACAATTATTTCGGTAAGAAAAAAGGTATAAGGCAACACTATTGCAGCAAGCTTTACAAAACCTTCCTGCATATTATCTGTAGCAAAAAGCTCAGTAGAATTATACTACCGGGCTTTTTCTGTTGCTAAATATATTTGGCTAATTAATATTCTAAATGCAGTTGATAATTTAAATTAAATATTTTGAACCCCGTGAGAGATTGTTTCACCCGCCGCTATACGGTTTGAAGTTTATGGTTAGGTTAGCATTTTGCATAATTATAAACTATAAACTATTCATTCATCTCAGGTCTTCATGCTGGCGGGTTGGCAAACGGTAAGAGGTTGAGTTAATATATACTTTGCTTTAGTGTTGGTTTTAATGTCAGCAAAAAGGAAATTCCTGAAGAGATATCCGCCCGACCCCTCAAATTATTAATAAGGCTATTATTTAATTCTTTCACATTTTAATATATTTACAATAAACCATTTTGCCATGACTATTCCCCGCACAACCCATATTTTAACAATAGCTTTTGCTGTTCTGTTCACATTTGTTTCAGGCATAACCCCGGCTCAAACAAAATCAATCAAATCTTCACCATTGCTTGTGGAAGCCGCACCTGCAACAGCGGGCATGTCTGCAGAACGGATAACAAAGATTGATGCGATGCTGAAAGATGCGGTTGCTCAAAAAAATCTTCCCGGCATTGTAGCCTTAATTGCAAGAAACGGAAAAATTGTTTTTTATAAAGCATATGGCATGGCAGATAACCTTTCAAAAAAGGAATTGAAAAGAGATGATATTTTCAGGATTGCTTCACAAACCAAGGCCATCACATCAACCGCTGTAATGATGCTGTGGGAAGAGGGAAAATTTAAACTGGATGATCCTATCTCCAAATATATTCCTGAGTTTGGCGAAGCGCAGATACTGGATACATTTAATGATAAGGATTCAAGCTATACAACAAAACCTGCAAAAAATCAGGTTACTATTCGCCATTTATTAACGCATACTTCAGGTATTGGTTATGGTGTGATTGACGGAGATGAACGATTCAGAAAAATTTTTAGTAAGGCAGGTATTACCGATGCGTTTACAACAGCGCCGATAAAAATCAGCGATAATATTAAGAAGCTTGCTAAACTACCCTTGCATCATGAACCTGGCGAAAACTGGGTATATAGTGAGGGGCTTGATGTGTTAGGATATTTGATTGAAGTGGTATCAGGAATGCCTTTTGATAAATTTTTGCGTACAAGATTGTTTGATCCGCTTGGCATGAACGATACATGGTTCTATCTTCCGGATAATAAAAAGAATCGCCTGGTGAGTGTGCAGGAAAAAACAGATGGTGAATGGAAAAAATATTCCGGAAGTTTTTATGATGCTGATTACCCAATAAAAGGCGCTCAAACATTTTTCTCCGGTGGCGGCGGGCTTTCAGGTACTGCTAAAGACTACGCAAATTTTTTACAGATGTATCTCAACAACGGTGAATTAAATGGCGTTCGTATTTTAAGTCGTAAAACCATTGAAGTAATAATGGCTAACCAGATAGGTGATATATGGAAAGGCAATACTTCTTATGGTTTAGCATTCGGACTCATTAATCAAAAAGGACAGGATGCAGGCGGGCAGGGTAGCGCAGGCACTTTTGACTGGGGTGGTTATTTTAATACACAATACTTTGCCGACCCCAAAGAAAAGCTTATTGGTATTATTATGAAGCAAACACAGGGTGATGTAAAAGATGAAACCACGTGGAAATTCAGGTTGATGGCGGAAACGGCCATTGATGATTAATTGATTTTCCTTAAGTGCAATCAATCTGGCTGTTTTAATACAGCCAGATTGATAAGACATAATTTTATTTCCCAGGCTTTCGGGCGTCGTCATCATCCCCATCAAATTTATCGGTAATCCTGTCCCAGAGTTTTTTAGCGCCATCTTTCAAATCTTCCAGTTTATCTTCAGCTTTATCTTTCCATTCGCCGGCTGTTTTCTTGGTATCTTCCCAAACATCTTCGGCTTTATCTTCAACCTTGTCCCAAACTTTTTCAGCTTCGTCTCCAACCTTTCCTATTGTTTCGCTGGCTTTGTTTTTAAGCTCACTGGCTTTATCGCCTAATTTATCCGTCCAGTCTTTTTGTTCGTTAGCATTGCTGTTATTGTCTGCCATAGTAATTATATTAATAAGTGAATAATATAACTAAGATATTGATTTTAACAGATGGGTTGCAGAATTAACCACTTATTAAAAAATAAATAATAATCCTGATAATGGGTGTATTTCAATTTTCATCCTGCCCAAACATTCCGGTACCTTGTTTTGCAGGCACTCCCTGCTCATTTAATTCGAAATACATCTCTGCCGATATCGGTAGCTTTAACCGTTAAACCTTTCTTATTTTTGCAGCCTTATGGCAATTGATTTCTCAGAAAAGGAGCAGTTTATTTTTAAGAAGATATCCGAAGCTGCCGCAGAAATTGGCGTTGACTGCTATGTGATTGGCGGTTTTGTGCGTGATAAAATAATCGGAAGGCAAACAAAAGACGCTGACATTGTTTGTGTTGGCGATGGTATTGTATTGGCTCACCAGGCGGCAAAACAGTTTTCACCGGTGCCGCATGTATCATTTTTTAAGAGCTATGGTACTGCACATATTAAGGTTGATGACCTGGATATAGAATTTGTTGGCGCCAGGAAAGAAAGTTACCGTTCTGACTCCCGCAACCCTGAAGTGGTTGCAGGCACATTGAATGATGACCAGGATAGAAGAGATTTTACCATAAACGCCTTAGCCATCAGTGTTAGCAAAAAGGATTATGGCAGTTTGCTTGACCCGTTTGGAGGATTAAACGATATTGACAATAAAACAATCCGCACACCGCTTGACCCTGATAAAACATTTAGCGATGATCCATTAAGGATGATGAGAGGAATAAGATTTGCGGCTCAATTGCAGTTTACGATTGATGATAATACCTGGGAAGGCATTGCTAAAAATTCAAAACGGATATCTATTATTTCGCAGGAGCGTATTACTGATGAGTTTAATAAAATATTACTCAGTAAAAAACCTTCTGTTGGTTTAGACCTGCTGTATAAAAGCGGGTTAATGAAACTCATTTTTCCTCAAATGGTAGATCTTGCTGGTGCCGAATACAAAGATGGTAAAGGGCATAAGGATAATTTTTATCATACCCTGCAGGTGGTGGATAATATAGCTGAACATACTAATGACCTTTGGTTAAGATGGGCAGCCGTTTTGCATGATATAGCAAAACCCGCCACCAAAAAATTTGAAGAGGGACATGGCTGGACATTTCACGGGCATGAAGTGGTGGGTGCAAGAATGGTTCCGAAAATATTTGCCAAAATGCGTTTACCGCTCGACAATAAAATGCGGTTTGTTCAAAAAATGGTAGCGTTGCACCTGCGTCCTATAAGTCTTACAAAAGAAAATATAACAGATTCGGCTATACGAAGATTATTGTTTGATGCAGGCGATGATATTGATGCATTGATGATGCTGTGCAGGGCAGATATTACCTCAAAGAATAAGCAGAAAGTAAAGCACTACCTTGATAATTTTGAAATGGTTGAAGAGCGGTTAAAAGAAGTGGAGGAGAATGACCGTATACGAAACTGGCAGCCACCTATAACCGGTGAAATGATTATGGAGACATTTGGTATATCGCCCTGTAAAAAAGTAGGCGATATAAAAAATGCCATTAAAGATGCAATACTGGATGGGGAAATAGAAAACAATTATGATGCAGCATATAATTTTATGTTGCAGAAAGCAAAAGCTTTAAATCTTGAGCCGGTGAAATAAAAACAGTGTGAATAATATTTCGCTGTGCTTCAACCCAACCGTTTGCTCGAATTGTATTTTACAAATATCGTGGTGCATTGCACCTTATATACGTAGGGAGATAATAATCCACACAGCACATTATATCCGCATAAGTTTGAGAATAAAATGCAAGAATTTCGCTTTCAGCAAAAGCGATCTGCTGTAAGTTTTGAAAGAGATACCACAAAGAGGCATGCTACTTCAATTTTAGTATTGTTTCTATCGGGAAGACGAGACCAGCACCATCATTCCGAACCGCCAGAATGTTGCTTTGAACTAAATGTATGTTGCGGCAGGAGAGGAATCTGTTGGGCTATAGTGCAAAAGATGAACATTAGCAACAATGCCTGGCAGATTCTCTTCGCAAAAGAGCGATTTAACTATAGTCTTCGTGTTGGCTCGGTCAAAAGGACGACATACACATCATTTCGGTCACAGCGGTTACTTTAAAAGCAACATCCCTGGAATAAAATGCTGCAATGCTTTTAGCCGCAGCGCGGCAAAATATTTGTAGAATCCATAGTGTATGATAATCTCAGGTGCAGCGCACCGGAATATAAAAAATGCTGTTAATATTTCGATGCATGTGGCGTAATCGCGTATTAAGATTACATTCTGGAAATATTATCGCTGTGCTGCACCTCATGATAAAGGGTGTATTTCAAATTTTCGCAGGTGGGTGGTGACCTGCTACCGGACAGGCAGGCACCCACCTGTAAAACCCGCTACCGGTCGGTATCTCACCGACCGGAAATAATATCATTTAGCTGAGCACTAAAAAAGCTTTAATAATTTAAAGATCGTTGGATGTATTGCTTTAGTGCCGGTTATAAAACCAAAATACTCTTGCGTCACTGCGAACCCGCCCGTAGGTTCT
>JADLCD010000029.1 GCA_020847395.1 Chitinophagaceae bacterium | reverse complement strand
GTCTTTGCGAGCCGCCAACACGAAATTGAAATATCATGCTGCTTTGCGGCGAAGCAATCTCATTCTTCAAAGCTTACAAGACTGCTTCACCCGCCGCGATATGCGTTCAATTCAATAGAACCTACGGCGGGTTCGCAGTGACGCAAGAGTATTTTGGTTTTATAACCAGCACTAAAGCAATACATCCAACGATATTTAAATTATTAAAGCTTTTTTAGTGCTCACCTAAATGATATTATTTCCGGTCGGTGAGATACAGACCGGTAGCGGGTTTTACAGGCGGGTGGTAACACCCACCTGCGAAAATTTGAAATGCACCCAAAAGAGCAGCATGGATTTCGCTTTTAGCAAAAGCAATCTGCTGTAAGTTTTGAAGGAGATACCACAAAGAGGCATGCTACTTCAATTTTCGTGTTGTTTCTATCGGAAAGATGGGTTTCGTCATTCCGGTCACAGCCGTTACTTTAAAAGCGATATTCCTGAAAGGAGCAAAGCCCGCAACAAAAAATAATTATGAAATTTGGTGCCAGTGTTGCCGGTAAGCAGGATTCAATCATTTTCAAATTCACAAATTTTCAAATTATATTAATTCACTTAATAAACTTTGCAGATTAAGCGGCCGGGTATACATGTTAAGCGAACCATCTTCATTAAGCGGCCATTTTTCTTTCGGCTTATCCCAGTATAATTCCACACCATTACCATCCGGATCATCAAGGTATAATGCTTCGGAAACGCCATGATCGCTTGCGCCTGTTAACGGGTAAGCTGCTTCCCTGAGCCTTCTGAAAATAAAAGCCAAATCTTTTCGCATTGCATATACTATAGCGGTATGATATAATCCAACACTATTTTCAGGAGCCGGAGGTAAACCCTTGCTGTGCCATGTATTCAACCCGATATGATGATGATATCCCCCGGCAGAAACAAAAGCCGCCTGCATCCCATACCTGGCGGTTAACTCAAAACCAAGCAAACCACAATAAAATTCCAGCGAACGCTCAAGGTCTGATACTTTTAAATGCACATGACCAATACGTGTTTGTGCGGGGATGATATAATCCTGGTGCATAAGAAATGAAGATAAATTTTTCTCAAATGTAGTTAAACAGCCATTGATTGAATATATTTGATAAGCTATTGAATTAGCCAGCTTTTACACTATCTTATTTTTGCAATAAATTATACTATATGAATGCCCGTACTGTACTACTGGTTTTTACCGTTATCCTGTTTGCTCAAATGGCGGCTGCGCAAATCAGTCCTTTGCCATGGAAGCCGGAGCAAATGCTTGCGCCTGCAAGTCTTGCAGCCGTAGTTAAAAGCGATAATGCTCAAAAGCCGCTTATCATTAGTGTAGGACCTTCCGGCTTAATTAAAGGTGCTATCAATATTGGGCCGGTTCGGGAAGAAGCAAATGCGGAAAGTTTGAAGAAACTGCTGGCGAAAGAAAAAAAATATAAAGAAATTATAGTTTACTGCGGCTGTTGTCCCTATAAAAATTGCCCGAATATACGCCCGGCTTTTGCCGTACTTAATACGCTGGGATTTACAAATTTCAAGCTGCTGGATTTACCACAGAATCTTAAAGTTGATTGGATTGACAAGGGATATCCGATGGGCAATGTGAAAAGTGAGCAGTGAGATGATTTTATCTTTTCACCTTTCACTTCTAATGTTTCTAATATAATATTACTTCTTCCTTATCCCATTCCACTTTTACTTTTTGAGACATAATGGAATCGATGGCTTTGCCACAATAATCAGGTTGTATAGGTAGTTCGCGGCTGAAACGGCGGTCAATCAACACACATAACTCTACTTTATTGGGGCGGCCAAAATCGAGTAAAGCATCAAGCGCGGCTCTTACCGTTCTACCTTTGTATAATACATCATCAACAAGAATGACATTTTTATTTTCTATGGAAAAAAGAATATCTGTTTTATTGGCGGTATGTAATTCATCTCTTACATCATCCCTGTAAAATGTAATATCCAGCTTTCCGTATTTTATTTTATCAGCTACTTCCGGAAAAGCTTTTCTGATATCATTCATAATCCTGTCGCTCAGGTAAGCTCCCCTTGGTTGCACACCTATGATTACTATATCCCCGGCATCACTAACATTTTCTAATATCTGGCTGGCGAGTCTTTTTATAGTTATGTCAAGCTGTTCTTTGGTGAGTATTGTTCTCAAGCTGATTGTATTTGTAAATAAAAATATTGTAAAGAATGATAATGCCGATATTATTTTTCCTGCATAAAAGGATAGCCGTAATCCACAGGAGGATTGAATGTTTCTTTTATCGTTCTTGCACTTAACCACCTGTAAAGGTTAAGCATACTGCCTGCTTTATCATTGGTGCCGCTGGCTCTTGCTCCGCCAAATGGCTGCTGACCAACAACCGCACCTGTTGGTTTATCGTTAATATAAAAGTTACCCGCCGCATTGCGCAAGGCACTGGTGGCAAGTTCTACCGCTGCCCTGTCTGTTGAAATAATAGAACCTGTTAACGCGTATATTGAAGTATTGTTTACAAGCTCCAGCGTTTCTTTAAACTTGTTTGCTTTGTACACATATATGGTTAATACCGGCCCGAAAATTTCTTCGCACATGGTTACATACTTGGGGTCTTTTGCTTCAATAACCGTGGGCTGAATAAAATAGCCTTTGCTGCTGTCGCATTTTCCACCAACAATTATTTCTGCTTTTTTATCCTTCCTGGCATTATCAATGTAGCCTTTAATTTTATTGAAAGACTTTTCATCAATAACCGCGTTTATAAAATTACTGAAGTCTTCTACCGAACCCATCTTAAAACTTTTTACCCCGGCAATGAGTTTTTTCTTTACTTCATCTGCAATATTATCCGGTATATATGCCCGTGAGGCTGCGGAGCATTTTTGTCCCTGAAATTCAAAAGCGCCGCGTAATAAAGCCGTTGCCACTACGCCAGGATTTGCACTCTTATGTGCAATCACAAAATCTTTACCACCTGTTTCACCAACAATACGGGGATAGGTTTTGTAATTAGGAATATTTTCTCCAATCGTTTTCCACATGCTGTTGAACACCGCGGTTGAGCCGGTAAAATGCACACCTGCAAAATCGCGGTGTGAAAAACAAATTTTACCCAGCACAGGCCCATCAACATAAATAAGATTGATAACACCATCAGGCAAACCGGCTTCTTTTAAAATACGCATAAACATTTGCGCAGAATATATTTGGGTATATGCAGGCTTCCACACCACCACATTTCCACATAATGCGGCAGAAGAAGGCAGGTTGCCGCCAATAGCTGTAAAATTAAAAGGCGTTACTGCCAGCACAAATCCTTCCAGCGGCCGCCACTCCAAACGATTATGTATACCCGCAGAACTGATGGGTTGTTGTTTATATATCTCACTTAAAAAATGCACATTAAATTTCAGGAAGTCAATAATTTCACACGCTGAATCTATTTCTGCCTGGTAAGCATTTTTGCTTTGCCCAAGCATGGTAGTGCCGTTCATGTACGAACGGTATTTGGTTGATATAAGATCGGCTGCTTTCAAAAATATATTTGCCCTGTTTTCCCAACTGGTATTTGCCCATGCTTCTCTGGCAGCAAGTGCTGCATCTATGGCTTGTTGTACATGCTTCTCATTTCCTTCATGAAAATAGCCAAGCACATGGTCTTTTTCATGTGGAGGATGTATGGCAACTTTCTTACCCGTTCTTACTTCTTTATTACCAATAAACATGGGTATATCCGCTTCCTCATTTTTCAATTCCGCCAGCGTTTTTTTAAGCGTGCTTTTCTCAGGCGTGCCGGGTGCATAATTCAAAACGGGTTCATTTGCTGGTAGCGGGTAGCTAAAATATCCTAAACTCATATATAATTATTGTAGTAATTAAAATTAAGTTGCAAAGATAAGTATTGATAAGTTGAGGCAGGCATATAGACATTATACAGCGGTATTGAAGTTTTTGCCCGGGGAAGAATGTTATTAAGCGCTGTTTTCGCTTAATTTCCACTTCAATGTGCTAATGTTCAGGTATATGTTCGCTTAATGCTGATGTACTGAAACTTATTGTTTTTGAGATGCACCCAGTCATGCTTCCATTCAATTTTCCGGTAAATTTGGCATATGCTTAATACCTGTTTCCTGTCATCTTTTTCCTAAAATTGCCGGATTACAATAAAACCTGAAATTTTTTCCGGCATTGACGTATTGGCATATTATTCGTTTACCTTTGTCCGCCTTAAAGATTTTTAAAGTCAATCTTTAACCAACAAAAAAATCATTTTATGTCTAAAAAATTTAGTGTAACTCCCCTTCATGACAGGGTGATCGTGAAACCAGCTCCTGCGGAAGAAAAGACTGCAGGGGGCATCATTATTCCTGATACTGCAAAAGAGAAACCACAGCGCGGTACTGTAGTTGCTGCCGGTCCTGGTAAAAAAGATGAACCGGTAAGTGTAAAATCAGGCGACGTAGTATTATATGGCAAATACGCTGGTACTGAAATAACGATTGATGGCGGTGACTACCTTATTATGAGAGAGTCTGACATTCTTGCTATCGTTTAAAATATTTGTTATAGTTATTTGATAGAGGTATACTACTATGCTTTCTATCTCAAATCTTAAATTAAAAATCTCAAATTAAATATCATGGCAAAACAATTGTTTTTTGAAGTTGACGCCCGCAACAAAATGAAAAGAGGCGTTGATGTTCTGGCAAATGCCGTAAAAGTAACATTAGGGCCCAAAGGTCGTAATGTGGTAATCGAGAAAAAATTTGGTGCTCCTGCTGTAACTAAAGATGGCGTTACCGTTGCTAAAGAAATAGAACTGGAAGATCCGATTGAAAATATGGGTGCTCAAATGGTTAAAGAAGTTGCCAGCAAAACTGCAGATATTGCGGGTGATGGTACTACTACTGCCACTGTTCTTGCACAATCTATCATCAGCGAAGGTTTAAAAAACGTGGCTGCCGGTGCAAACCCTATGGATTTAAAACGCGGTATTGCTAAAGCTGTTGAAAAAGTTGTTGAACATTTAAAATCTCAGTCTCAAACTGTAGGTTCCGACAGTAAAAAAATTCAGCAGGTTGCTTCTATATCTGCTAACAACGACGAAGCTATCGGTAAACTGATTGCAGAAGCTTTCGCTAAAGTTGGTAAAGATGGCGTTATTACAGTTGAAGAAGCGCGTGGTACAGAAACAGGAATAGAAGTGGTTGAAGGTATGCAGTTCGATCGTGGTTATATCTCTCCGTATTTCGTTACAAACAGCGAAAAAATGGAAGCTGAGTTAGATAAGCCTTACATCCTTATATATGATAAGAAAGTAAGCACCATGAAAGATATTCTTCACATTCTTGAAAAAGTTGCTCAACAGGGCGCTCCCCTGGTAATCATCTCTGAAGATTTAGAAGGTGAAGCATTGGCAACACTGGTTGTAAACAAATTACGCGGTACATTGAAAGTTGCTGCAGTAAAAGCTCCCGGATTTGGTGACAGAAGAAAAGAAATGCTTACTGATATTTCTATCCTTACCGGTGGTACTGTTATCAGCGAAGAATTAGGTCACAAATTAGAAGGTGCTGATCTTACTTCTTTGGGAAGAGCAGAAAGAGTTGTAATTGATAAAGACAATACAACTATTGTTGGTGGTAAAGGAAAGAAAAACGATATATCTGCACGTGTAAATCAAATTAAAGCCCAGATAGAAGTTACTACTTCTGACTACGATAAAGAAAAATTGCAGGAACGCCTTGCTAAATTAAGTGGTGGTGTAGCTGTATTGCAGGTTGGTGCTGCTACTGAAGTAGAAATGAAAGAAAAGAAAGACCGTGTTGATGATGCTTTACATGCAACACGCGCTGCAGTTGAAGAAGGCATTGTACCTGGCGGTGGTGTAGCATATATCCGTGCCGTTGAATCTCTTGAGAAATTCAAAGGTATTAATGAAGATGAACTGACAGGCGTTTCAATTGTGAAAAGAGCAATTGAAGAGCCTCTTCGCCAGATCGTTTTCAACAGCGGTATTGAAGGCAGCATTGTTGTGCAGAAAGTAAAAGAAGGAAAAGGTGATTACGGTTTCAATGCACGCACTGAAGTGTATGAAAACCTTTTTAAGGCCGGTGTAATTGACCCTACAAAGGTTACCCGTATAGCACTTGAAAACGCTGCTTCAATTGCAAGCATGTTGCTTACAACTGAGTGCGTAATCTCCGACAAACCTAAGAAGGAAGAAGCTGGTGGCGGTGGTCATCACCACGGCGCTCCTGATATGGGTGGTATGGGTTATTAATCCATTGATCGAAAGATTATATATCATAATATCCCGCTTCAAAAGGAGCGGGATTTTTTTTGCTATATTTGAAAGCAGCAAAACCACATTTATTCCGGCAATATGGATTGCTTAGTAAAAAGATACAGTATATGATATTGAATACAGTAAAGACAGTTTTGGTTATGTTACTTCTATTGACATGTATTCCTGGTTCTGCTCAGCAAAAAAAGAAAAGGGAAAAAAAGGAGAAAATGGTTTTGCCTAATGTGAGTAAGGATTTGTTGGATAGTATTCAGAATAATATGGTATGGATAACCGGCGGCAGATTTGTTATGGGTACAGATATTGGCGAAATGGATGAACGCCCGGCTTATGAAGTAGTGGTAGATGGATATGCTATAAGCAAATACCCGGTAACGCAAAGGCAATGGATAGCTATTATGGGCAATAACCCCAGTGAATTTGCTGGTTGTGATCAATGCCCTATTGATAAAGTAACCTGGAATGATGCACAAAAGTTTATTGAAATATTAAATGCTTTAACCGGAAAAAAATACAGTTTACCAACGGAGGCAGAATGGGAATATGCTGCAAAAGGCGGAAAAGACTGGAAGCAGTTTAGATATAGTGGTAGTGATAATATAGATGAGGTAGGGTGGTATGCAACAAACGGAGGTCGGCATCCCCATCAGGTTGGTGAAAAAAAACCAAATGCAATTGGATTATATGACATGACAGGTAATGTATGGGAGTGGTGCCAGGATTGGTATAACAAAAATTACTACGAATTAAATGAGAACAATAACCCTGTAGGCCCTGCATCAGGCTCAGGAAGGGTACGGCGTGGAGGCTCGTGGTTTACGCAGGCAATCAGTTGCAAAGTAACCACACGCAATAGTGTAAAGCAGGATTATATGGATGATATCGGAGGTTTCAGGCTGGTGCAGTATCCGAATTAGTTTGGAGCTTTGAGCTGTCGGCTTTGAAAGAGCTTACGAAACCTATAAGGTTTGCCGGGCCGCAATGCAGCGCTGCAAACCTTATAGGTTTACATGATGAGAGCTAAAATGTATTTTGGGTTCTTTTATTTTTAAAAAATATTTTGCAGAAATAATTCAACACTTATCTTTGCACTCCCTTAATAAAAAGGGGTAGTTCTGAAAAATTTTGGGAGCATAGCTCAGTTGGTTCAGAGCATCTGCCTTACAAGCAGAGGGTCCGCGGTTCGAGCCCGTGTGCTCCCACTTATAAAAGGTTTTGGTTAATTTTAGCCAGAACCTTTTTTATTTTACAGGTGTTTTATATTTCGCTTTTAAAGCCATATATGTATTTGGTTCCGGATTATATACTCTGTTACACCCCCGTTTTATTTACAGGCTTGGGATAGTAGCTGCCCAACTTTAAAATTATTTGCTTATTTGTATGTAAACAGAATATAATATTTGCACCGGGGATTAATCTTGAATACTATACGGGTGTGTATAAAAAAATTGAGGCCCATGGAAATGAGCCCCCTTTAGTTTCAACCCTAAACCCTTGAGAAAGATATTTATATTATAACTAAGATTATGCCAAACTCGAAAAACAATAAGTTAACCAACAGTTTTCCGGCAGTTTATTTCTTTTGTTAAATGAAAACCCTTATATTTTTTCAAGCCCGGAAAAGAAAAAATTACCTTCTATAGCAGCATTATCATCACTGTCACTTCCATGTATAGCATTTCTGCCCAGGTTTTCAGCAAAAACTTTCCGTATAGTTCCTTCGTCTGCCTTAGCGGGGTCTGTGGCACCAATTAGTTTTCTAAAATCTTCTACAGCATTAGTCTTTTCTAAAATTGCGGCTATAACAGGTCCGCTGCTCATAAATGCTACCAGCTCTCCATAAAAAGGGCGTTGTTTGTGTACTGCGTAAAATTCACCGGCTTTTTCAGCAGATAGCCCTGTAAGTTTTAAAGCCACAATTTTAAAGCCTGCTTTTATAATCCTGTCTAAAATAGCTCCTGAATGACCATTGGCAAATGCATCAGGCTTAATCATGGTAAATGTTCTGTTGCTCATATTTT
>JADLCD010000028.1 GCA_020847395.1 Chitinophagaceae bacterium | reverse complement strand
GAAACAGATGACACCTGGTATAACGATATGACATTTGACGATATATGGACTGCAGCCTGGACCAGCATTGATCGTTTTGAACCGATATATAAGAATTTCCCTGAGGGAAAATTTCTGAATAAAAAATTCACCAACGCATTGCGCTCCGAACAAGGTGCAGATAATTACTGGGCTGCAGAGCCATCTACTGCAAACGTAGAAGTGATGCGATTTGCAGAAGTACTCTTACTCCATGCAGAAGCAGCGTTGCTGAACAACCATCCTGACGTTGCATTACAAAGCATCAACAGGATAAGGCAAAGAGCCGGTTTGGCAACTAAGGTGGCAGGCGATTTTGCCGGCACTGCTGAGCTGATGGCTGAATTGCAACACCAGAAATTGCTTGAACTATATTTTGAACAAAACAGGTGGAACGATTTAAAAAGATGGTATCCTGCTGCTGCAGATCTTAAAACATATATGTCTGCAAACCTTAAGCAGGGCGCGGATAAAATAGAAAATAAGCATTACATATTTCCCATTCCTGCTGCGGAATTGCAAACCAATAATAATCTATCCCAAAACCCATTATGGAAGTAATGAAACGATACTTCTTAAAGATACTGCAGGCACAGCTTGCAGTATCTTTTTTGTTTATACTGTTTTCAGGATGCAGCCCCTGCAATAGTATTGAACTGGTTTCAGAAAATCACGAGCCATTAGCGAACAATGTACTAACCCAACAGTTTAAAATTTCCTGCAATACAAAAGCAGATATCTCCATACAATACCGGGAAAAAGGAGATACGGCAAAAACATATTCCACTGCTGTTTCCACCGGCAGGCAGGAACATTTTTTTTCTTTGTTATACCTGAAGCCTTCCAAAACTTATCTCTATGAAATTGTATCAACACAAAAAGAATGTGGAAACACAATAATTGGCAAAGGAAATTTTAATACAAAGGAAGTGCCGCCTGGTATTGAAGAAATGATAATGCCGGCCGAAATACAGCAATCTCTGCCCGATACATTCTTAAATGGTTTTGTGTTGGTTGCCCGTCGCGACCTGCCGGGACAAATGTATATAGTTGATGCAAAGGGAAATATTGTTTGGTACTACAGCATCAGAAATGCCGGATTTAAAGTGGCACATTTTACAAAAAACGAAACCATCTTATCTTTAATAGCGCCATTATCATATCCTACCAGCTATGGCGATGAGATACTGGAAGTATCGCTTGCAGGCGATACCGTATTTCATTTAAAAAAAGGAGAAAAGGGTTTGGATAAAACCATTCACCATGATATATTCTACAACGCATCTAACCAATTGGTAACATTAACCCTTGAAAAAAAATTGTTTGATCTAAGCCGTGTTGGTGGCGCAAAAGCAGACACTGTAACCGGAGACGGGATACTTGTATTAGATAAGGAAGGCAACAAGGTTTGGAGCTGGTCTGTATTTGATGTAACAGATCCATTGACCGACCCTAATATTTTAAAAGATAAAACAGACTGGCTTCATGCCAACAGCCTGAGTATTGATACAGACGGTAATTATTTGCTGTCATTTTATCTTTCCGGGCAAATATGGAAAATTGATGCAAAAACCGGAAAGCTGATCTGGAAAATGGGGCGCGGCGGCGATTTTTCTTTCCCAAAAGCAGGTCAATTTTCTGAATCCCATGCCGTACATCGCACATCAAACAACCAATTAATGCTATTTGAAAATGGCATCAGCAAAAAACAATCATCGGTATTGGTATATACATTAGACGAAGCCGGTCGTAAAGCCAGCTTAGATCTTTCTATTGCGTTGCCAATAAATCTTTACAGCCAAAGAATGGGAAGCGCCTATTGGGTTGAGGATACCAGTATTTTGGTTTGCAGCTCGCAGGCCAATTCAGTATCATTGCTGGGCAAAAGCGGAGAAATATTATGGCGGATAAGAACAGGATTTATTCCCTACCGGGCAGAGTTTATTGGCAGGCTTCCTTTGCATCCCTAAAAGAAATATTCATACAGGTAAAAGCATTCCCGTGGTACCAGGCGTCTTCGCTTGGCACGTGTCTCTTATCACCTCCGGCGATTGCAAATTGAAATACACCCGTGCAATCAGCCGAATAAAACCGTAGCTTACGGCACTTAATAATAATAATAAAATAAAGGAAATATGAATGGTAAAAAATGGGCAATGATCCTTGTGTTTATTTTGTGCGGAGGATGGATATACGCTGTGGAGCTTAAAACGGCTTCCACCGCTATTATCATCAATGATAAAGGATTTTATACTTCCATAAAAATCGAAGGACAGGAAATTATAGGTAAAGGAAATTATCCAATGATCTCTGTGGTAAAAAACGGGCAGATCGTTCTTCCCAAAACATTAAAAGTAAGTGGTAATAAATTTTTACTTACCATGGAAGATAACCAGGTTATTGAACTGCTGGTGAGGCAGCAACCACAGTCTATTACATACGAGGTTGCTAAGATTAGTGCGCTGTATCAAAGCATTGTGTTTGGTCCTGTAAAAGTGGAGCCACATGAAGTAGTAGGTGAAGTGGTGGGTGTAACACAGGGCGGTGCCGTTGCTTTTGCCATGCAGGCGATGAATATAAAAACCAATGGCGGCATTCCCCAGGAGTATGCACCCGCATACGGAACCTTGTTTAGTTATGCAGGCGGCAACACAGATCTTTCTGTTTCGAGCACACCGTATTACAACTTTGCAGTTGCCGATACCAAGGATGGCGCGGTGTTCCAATTGTCTGCCCGCAACCGTTCGCAGCAGGAGTACCGGAAGGTGAACCAGGTGGAAAAAGCGCTGGTGCTACCGGTAAATGGGCCTGAAGGAAATATTGCCGGCGCTAAGATTGCATTGTTTGGCGACCAACGCAGCCGCATACTGTATCGCATCGGTAAAGTGGAGACTGAGCAGGGTTTGCCACATCCGATGATTGAGGGTGAATGGGGCAAAACATCCAGAGGAGCCATGCGCTCTTACCTCATCACCGGTTTCCCGGAAAATGATTTTGATTTTGTATTGGATAAAACCCAACGTGCCGGATTTAAAACAGTATATCACCCGGATCCTTTTAAAACCTGGGGGCATTTTGAATGGAATCCTTCCTTAACAAAGAGCGGGGATGAGGGCATAAAAAAACTGGTAGAAAAAGCTGCGGAACAGGGAATAAAAATAGGCGTACATACCTTATCCAATTTTTTAACAACCAATGATAGTTATGTAACACCCGTACCCGGCAAAAAATTGCTTAAGCAGGGACAGCTAAATCTCACAAGCGATATTGATGACACGCAGACAACATTGGAGGTTGCGGCGTCTGACCTGTTTAATGTGCCGCTTACATTAAATGCATTGCAGATTGGTGATGAACTGATCAGCTTTGGAAAATTTGAAAAAAATAACGACCGGATTACGCTCACCGCTTGCAACAGGGGAGCTTTTGGCACAAAAAAAACAGCACACCAAAAAAGCGAGCCGCTATTTAAACTATGGGATTATCCGTACCGCACACTATTTCCTGATATAGAATTACAAGACGAATTTTCTCATCGCCTTGCAGAGATATTTAATAAAACGGGGTTGAAGCAGATCTCTTTTGACGGACTGGAAGGCTGCATGTATACCGGGCAGGATTATTATGCTACAGCGCGATTTGTGACGGAGTATTATAACCCGCTTCAAAATAAAGCAGATATTATCAATGATGCCAGCCGCTTAGATCATTATCTCTGGCATATTCATACAAGAATGAACTGGGGAGAACCCTGGGGCGAAGAGATGCGCAAAGGGCAGGTGGCCAACCGGATAAAGAACCAGGAGTATTTCAGGCGGAACCTGTTCCCGCGGATGCTGGGATGGTTCCTCGTGCGCCTGGCGGAACGTAATTTTGAAACGACTTCCCTGGAAGACCTGGAGTGGGCCTTGTCAGAGTCAGCGGGATTTGATGCGGGATATGCCATGAGCATCAATGTGAAAACATTGAAAAACCACGGGCAAATTGACATACTGCTGGATGCAATGAAAAACTGGGATGAACTACGTTATGCCAATGTATTTACTGCAGATCAAAAAGAACGGCTGAAAGACCCTGCTACAGAATGGCACCTGGAAAAACAGGATGACAAGAACTATCTTTTATATCCATTATTCATCTCCGAACGGTTCCGTTGTAATTTATCGGAAATGCAGCCGGGGCAGCCGGGTGGGGCGGACTGGTCATGGCAAAGCCCCGGAGAAAGCACCTATGCGCTTCGGATAAAAGTAGAAGGCGAGGGAACTATTGCCAATCCTTCCTTTACAACTCCTTTGGGTGTGGTGAAGATCGAAGGGAAACTACAGGCCAACCAGTACATCCTGCTCGATCACCAGGGCAGGGCTACACTCACAGATCAATATTATAATGTGCTGTCTGAATTAAATGTCCAGGGAAAAGCATTGTTGCCCAAAGGTGGCTCCTCAGTGTCGTTCGCCTGCGAGGCGAACGGGGATTCCCGCCCTGATGTGGTGGTTCGATATCAAACAAGGATGACACCGGAAAAGATCAGCAAGCCCTGATCCTGTATTGCAAAAAAGATAATTGTATAAAACATGCATCAAAATTATTTGAAAAGAATATTGTTTTCAGGAGTGCTTGCATTCGCAACATTGCATCTTTGCGCCCAATGGGATTTCAAGAGCGATTATTTTAAAATTCACATCAATAACAAAGGCTTTATTACCAGCATGAAAAGTATTGCTGCTCTTCCCTATAAAGAGTTCAGTACTGTAGACAAACCATCACCGTTAATGCTATTGTACGATGGGAAAAAGAAGCAGTATTATCAGCCGGTTAAAGCATCTTATCAAAAAGCCCGAAACCTGCTAACGCTCACCTTTACGAATGGATCTGTAGCGCAGGTGGGCCTTCTGCCGCAGGCAAAATACCTGAAGCTTATATTGCTATCGCTATCCAACAGGAAAAATATTGAAGACGTTCAGTGGGGACCCTATCATACCAATATTACCAACCTGCTGGGAGAAATTATTGGCGTAGCGCGTGATACCAGCGAAGCGGTAAACTACGCCATCGGCATGCTTGCTTTAAATGATAATACACTGGGAGGATTATCAACAACCGTTGGAGATGCTGCGCCTTTCCAGTATATCATTCATTCACCTGATGCAAAGCGTTTTCCATTACCCGATTCTTTGCATGAAGGACAGGTATTTAGCCTGGGAGGCGATGGTATTAGCGATGTTGCTTTTTATGCACATAAAGAACCCTGGTATCGCATAATGTATGGCGATGCTGCACAGGTAGATGCCAAAGGGCGTATTTCCATATCCTATCATTCAAGAAACCGGACTACAAAAAGAGAGATATTATTTTCTTTGATCCCGCACATGGCGGCAAATACGCCTAATCACATTGAAGTGCAACCGCTGCCAGGTATTGGCTATATCGGCTCAGCCATAGCGTTGTGGGGTAGCCCCGACAGTACGGCGCTGTTAGATGTAATTCAAAACATTGTGCTGTCAGAAAAATTACCGTACCCCACCATCAACGGAAAATGGGTGAAAGATCCTGCGGCTTTTGTGCCGGATTTGCTCACCAGCGGCAGGCTGTATGACAGTAGCATTGCTTATGCAAAGCGATTAGGGTTTAAAGCAATCAGCCTGTACGACCAGGAATTTTTAAGACCTGACCGGGGAAATGCGGGATATATAGATGGCAGGAATTTTGAAAAGAAACCTATAAAATTGACTAACGGAAATATATCACAAAAAGAATTTTCCGTGCTTGCTGCCAGGGAAGGAATTATTATCGGCCGCACTCCAATTACCAACTCGCTGGCGCCGGGCACGAAGGATGCAAGCCCCATACCGAGCGACAGCCTTTGTTACCAGCAAAAGCGTTTGCTTGCAAAAACGATCAGCCCCACAGATACTGTCATCATTGTGAATGATCCTAAATACCTGGAAGAGATAGGAAGCTGGGAAGGCCATGTTAAAGATTTGAATATGGTTAAAATAGGTAAGGAACTGATTCATTACTTAGGTGTATCATCTAAGCCGCCATATCGTTTGCTGAATGTAAAACGCGGCTACTGGAACAGCACTCCTTCCACCCACGCTGCAGGCGATACTATTTACAAACTGCAGGTTACCATTAATTATGGATATGATGGCATTATTCCCAATATGCAGTTGCAGGATGAGATTGCAAAATACTATGCGGAAGTTTGCCATATTAACGGGCTGGCCTACTACGATTTTGACGGTCAGGAATTTTTGTTTAACAACGGGCATGGTTATTATTCTACCAAACGCTTCTTCCGAAAAATGTTTGAACATGCCAAAGCGCTTGGCGTGCCTTATATTCGGTTTACCGGCGCTACTTTATCAGAGGGTTCCTGGCATTACCAGAGCATCTGGAATGTAGGTGGAGGAAAAAATTTGTATGATGCAGATACAAGAGAATGGGGCAGCACTACCAGCCAGGGAAAAGATTTGAGAGATGTAACCTATTCCAATTTTTTTCCTGTAGGCATGGGCGGTAATTTTCCTATCACTGCTACATCAACGGTAGAGCAATATGAGCATATACAGGCAATTTCAGTAGGGGTTGGCACAACCTATAGCCTGCGATTAAATCAGAAAGATGTGGAAAGTTGCCCGCAGAAAAAAGCGATATTCAGCGTAATCCGTACATGGGAAAATGCAAGGGCTGCCAATGCTTTTCCGCGGCGGGTAAAAAAAGAACTGGCAAAAACTGTATTACAATTTCATTTGGAAGAAATAGACAATAATACGTGGAAGTTGTATAAAACCGAACAAGACGGAACTAATCCTGTTTTATTTGCAATTCTAAAAAGAGACCCCTCCTACCCGGCGCACTAATACAGATGGCTGAAGTATCCGTGTTATATTTTCCAATCGCAAAAAAAATTACTTTAGCAGGAGATATGGCAGCCCGCGATCCAAATAATGACATAGAACTTTTCAGACGCATCAGCGTTGGTGACCAATCGGCGTTTAGAGAATATTTTGATCTGCATAAGATTGAATTATTTAAAGTAATCATCCGGTTAACCAAGTCACAAACTATTGCGGAAGAAATTGTTCAGGAAATTTTTATTGGTTTATGGGTTAGCAGGGAGCATTTGGATAAAGTAAATGATCCGGATGCTTATCTCTACCGCATCCTGCTGAATAAAACCGCAGCTTATCTTAAAAAAGAGGAAAACCAGGAACGAATTGTCAGGGTCGCTATGCAACAATACAAACCTGAAGGCAATAATAGTACCGAGCATTTGGTTGAAGCCAAAGAATATTTGCAACGGATTGAAAAAGCCCTGGAGCGTTTACCCCCACAGCAAAAAATCATCTACAAATTAAGCAGGCAGCAAGGGCTAAGCAATGATGAAATTGCCGAAAAACTGCATATTTCTCCTCATACAGTAAGAAGCCACCTGGCCAAAGCCATAAGCTTTATAAAGGCGTATTTAGGAGACATGGCCATCCTGCTTCCATTGGTTGCCGATTTTTTCAAAACCCACTGATCAAAATTTTTTTTCTTTTCCACTAATCAGTTTTTCTTTAATGCTACTCTATAGTTAGAAGAGGCCAGGCAATGGTCAATAGGCAATAGTGAATAGGCAAACACTCACCATTCACTATTCACCATTGACACTCACCATTCTCTGCAATAAACAAACTGAGCGATTTATGACATCGAAAGAAAGGCTAAAGCATTTGCTAAAACTTTATGCTGACAATGCTGCAACAAGTGAAGAAATAAAGGAAATGCTTTCTCTTGTACGGCAAGATGGGGAAGACAAAGCATTGGAATCATTCATCATGGAGTTAAGGCAGGAGACAAAGAATGACGCACTGAATATACCGGTGGATTGGGAGACAATGTGGGAGTCCATTCATCCTTCCACCCCGGTTAAAAAGATGCATTGGTGGCGTGTTGCGGCGGCTGTTATTATTATGTTGTGTACGGCTTCTTACTTTTGGTTCAATTCCCACAAAAAAACTTCAGAAGAAATTGTACGTTCCGGCGCTGCACAGGAACCTGCAAAAGATATTCAGCCGGGAGGCAATAAAGCGGTACTGACACTGGCAGACGGCTCGCAAATTGTGCTGGACACTACGGCTAATGGCAGGTTGGCCACCCAGGGAAATATGGAAATTATAAAACTATCCAACGGGGAGTTGGCATATAAGGGAACCGCAAATAACAAAGATGAAGTGCTGTACAATACCATGAGTACACCCCGTGGAGGGCAATACAGCCTTATTCTTCCCGATGGCAGTAAGGTATGGTTAAACGCCATTTCTTCTATCCGTTACCCTACTACTTTTAAAGGCAGCGAAAGAAAGGTGGAAATAACCGGCGAAGCTTATTTTGAAGTGGCAAAAGACCATTCACGTCCGTTCAAAGTTTCGGTTCAGGCAGCATCAGGAAAAGGGCACATGCAAGTGGAAGTGCTGGGCACTCATTTTAATATCAATGCATATAGCGATGAGCCTTTAACGAACACCACCTTGCTGGAAGGAAGTGTGAAGGTAATTACAGCCGCGGGCAATACTGTAATTAAGCCCGGGCAACAGGCACAGGTGAATGATGACGGAAAGATAAAAACAGAGCCTGATATAAGTATATCCGATGTAATGGCCTGGAAAGACGGGTATTTTACATTCAAAGATTCCGAACTGAAAACCATCATGCGCCAGATTATGCGCTGGTATGATGTGGAGGTGAAATATGAGAACGACAATACACCCAATCGCTATTTCACTGCTGATATTTCAAGAAGTAAAACCTTATCGGGTGTTTTAAAAATATTAGAGCAGAGCAATATTCACTTTAAACTGGAAGGAAGAATACTTACCGTTATGTCATGATATTAGAGAACGTATTATAAAACAAAACAGAAATAGAGCATTAATATATTAAAGCAATAATTGACTGCTAATAAAAACCGCCCCGGGGTCGAGACCGGAACGGCAAAATGTAAGGGTCAATACAATAAATACAATTTTGGAGAACTGCTTATTTTTTAACCCAAACAATGTAAAGTTATGCATTTGATGGCACTCTTTGTCCCGCCCAAACCGGGATTTACCAAAACCTGCCCAGCAAGGTTACGCCGGGCGCTGTTAGTTATGAAGTTTACAGTAATTATTATCCTTACGGCCTGTATGCAGGCCAGCGCCGGGGGATATTCACAAACGGTTTCATTGTCGGAAAAAAACATTTCCCTTGAAAAAGTATTTAAAGAAATCAAAAAACAAACCAACTATGATTTCTGGTATGAGGGTAAGCTTATAAAGCAGGCGAAAAGGATCGACATCCATGCAATAAATGCTCCGCTGGAACAGGTATTGAATATCTGCTTTCAAAATCAACCACTCACTTATACCATCATCGAAAAAACCGTAGTGGTAAAACCCAAGCCTGCAGTTATTCCCGGCACAGAAAATACTGTTCCTGCACCGCCCATCGAAATTAGAGGAATTATTACCGGCGAAAATGGCAAACCATTGGACGGTGCCTCTGTAAAATTAAAGGGAACGGACAAGGGAACGGTTACCGATGCACAGGGAAACTTTTCATTACAAATACCAGATGACGGGGGTATGCTGGTAATTTCTTACATAGGTTACGAAACGATAGAGACCCGGGTTTCAAAATCAGTTTCGCTGCAGATTAATTTAAAGCTATCAGAATCAAAAACAGAGGAAATTGTAGTAGTAGGTTATGGTACACAAAAACGCAGAGATATTATTGGCTCTGTGGCCGAAGTGAAACCGGATAATATTGGTGGACTAAAGGCCGCACCTACTTTTGATGCTGCCTTACAGGGACAGGTGCCCGGCGTTTCCATACAGTCTTCTACCGGTGTGCCAGGGTCTGCTACAAAAATTCTTATTCGTGGTGCAAACTCCATCAATTCCAGCACCGATCCTTTGTGGATTATTGATGGAATGCCTTTGACCACAGGAAACCTTGGTTATAACAATGGTTCCACAGAGCAAAACCCCCTTTCGTTGATCAACCCAAATGATATTGAAAGTATACAGGTATTGAAAGATGCGGCTTCAACCGCTATTTATGGTTCAAGAGGCTCCAATGGTGTAATCATTGTAACAACAAGGTCTGCAAAAGGAAAGCGGCCTATGAACTCAGTTTCTGTTGCAACAGGCACTTCAAAAATGATTAAAGATTTTAGCGACATGGGTTTTGCAGATACCAAAACATGGTTTGCCATACTGGATAAAGCATATAATAATTCTGATCGCGGTAATTTTCCTATTGACGATTATTTCAGAACCGTTCCTTTAGCCAGAACAAAAATTACCCGCGAACAGGCATTGCAGAATAATACCAATTGGTTTAACGAAGTTTTTGGAAGTGGCAGTTATATAGATGCGAATGCTTCCAGCGGAAAATCATTTGACGGCGGTAATTATTATTTCTCCGCTAACTATCGTGATGATAAAGGTGTAATGATGAACAACCGCATGAAAAGATATACGGTAAGAAGTAATGTAGAGTTTAATCCTTTTAAAAATTTCACTTTTGGAACAAGGCTTAATTTTTCCTTAACTAAAAACAATCGTACTCAAAATGATGATGCAGGGTCTGATAATGGCAACATCAATGGTAATTCCGGGGGTATAAACAATCTTACAAAATTGTCTTTACCATGGTTGCCCGTGTATGATCCAACAAACCCTTCTGCCTATTATAACCCCTATGCAGGGTTTAATTTAAAAGCATACGCTGATTCAAGAAATGTGCTGAACGAATTAACAAGTATGAGAATGATAGGCGGCGCTTATGCCGAGTATAATTTCGCGGCAGTAAAAGGATTGTCTTTAAGAAGCGAATTTTCATTTGACCTGATGCAGGCAACCACCACACTATGGGTAAGCAAAGATGTCCGGTTAAACGGTAGTGGTCAGGCATCTACAATGGGATTAGAACAAGCGGCTAATACTTACAATATAAACTACAACGGTTACGCTACTTACAACCGAACTTTTAATGATGTACACGCTATTAATGTGGTAGCAGGCGCCGAAGCAACACGCGGTCATGGTTATGTTAGAGAAGAACAGGGCGAAGGTTTAACAGGAAGTTATCAACAATTAGGACGCCCGGTAACTATGTTAGGTATGCGTGGTGGTTATGCCGGTGAAGAATATTTGATGGGTTTATTCGGCAGGGCTAATTATACCTATAACAAAAAATATATGATTGGTGCAAGCTTCAGAAGAGATGGCAGCTCCAACTTTACACCGGAAAACAGGTGGGGAAATTTTTCTTCGATAGCTGTAGGATGGATAATATCTGAAGAGAATTTCATGAAATCAATAAGCGATCATACGTTTTTAAAACTCAGAGCCAGCTATGGAGAAACAGGTAATAAAAATGTGCCTTCAAGCCTTAACGTAATCAATTATAATAACACTTACAGGTATGGGTCGGCAAACTACCTTGGTGTAAATGGAACCTTGCCCGGTAATATTCCCTCATTGGATATTACATGGGAAACAACCAACACCACAGACATCGGGCTTGATTATGGTTTCCTTTCAGGAAGAATTACAGGAACCATTGAATATTATAACAGGTATGTAAAAAAGATGTTGCTGCAGGGACCTGTTCCTTCTTCTGCAGGTGTGGATAATGGTGTATATGACTATAACGCCAGTAAAATTTGGGGTAATGTGGGTGATATGGTGAACAGGGGAGTTGAATTTCAAATTCATACGGTGAACATCAACCGAAACGGATTTAGATGGACAACTGATTTTAATATTGCTTCTAACAAAAATATCATCAAACACCTTACGGCAGATGTTGACAAATCCGGCAAAGGAATGATATCCGGTACTTTTATTTCAAGAACCGGCAATATGCGCAGAGAGTGGTATATGGCTGACTTTGCTTATGTTGATCCTGAAACGGGTATTGAAAAAATTTATGTGGTTGACCCGGATGTATATGCAAAAACAGGCGAAACTGTAAGAGCCAAAAATGGCGCAGGACAGGATAGCACAACATTTGCCACCAATACCAACATTGCTAACAATTTCTTTGATTTGAAAGGCAAATCTGCCGACCCCAAATATTATGGAGGATTCAACAATACTTTTGAATACAAAGGTTTTGATTTTAGCTTCCTGTTTACATTCTCCGGGGGAAATTATATTTATGATTTTAATGAGCAGGTAAATTCTTATCCAACTTCAAAGTATAACCTCAAAGCAGCCATATTGGATCAGTCATGGCAGAAACCGGGTGACGTAGCTAAGTATCAAAAACTCACCTACAGAAATTCACAGGTTATTGATGGTGCCGTGGTAGATGATTTTTCGCGTGAGTTTACATACATCACTTTCGACAAATACATGTACAAAGGCGATTTCATCAGGTTAAAGAACTTGCAATTGGGGTATAATCTTCAACCTAATGCGTTGAAAAAAATAGGCTTCCAGGCATTCAGAATTTATGTTTCTGCAACAAACCTGTGGACTAAAACAAAGTTCCCCGGTTGGGATCCGGAAGGAGCTATTATGACCGCTGTTGATCAGATTCCTCAATTAAAAACCTGGAGCGTTGGTTTAAATGCAAGGTTTTGATAGTGCAGTAAATATGCTGATTGTTTAAGCAAATAAAATCTTGGAGACAATAAAATCAATCAAATGAAAAAGATACATAAATATATACTTGCGGCAATAATGCTGATTGCCTTTGGAAGCTGTAAAAAATTTTTTGATGTGGAGCGACCGCCTCAAAGTCCGTGGAATACGGTAACAGAATTTGAAGCGGCTCCTATTGGTGTTTACTCAAGAGTATTTTTTGGAGCAAGCTGGAGCATTAGTTATATTGATTACAATGTGTTGCTTACCAGCGAAGGCGATGATGTGGATTGGGTAAACGATCCTGAGTGGGGATATCATAGAAACCAGGGCTCGCCATTTCCATTAACCGAAGGTATTTGGCTTTGGAATTACGAAGCAATTGCCGGATGCAACAATGCGCTTGATTTTGTGAACAATAATAACGGGGATCCATTTCCTGCAATGAACGATTTTGACAGAACAAATAACTTTAACCGTATTGTTGGGGAATTGTATTTTGTACGTGGCTTCGCTTATTATATGCTGATGAATGTTTTTGGACATGCATACCAACCGGGAGGCGATAATTCCACTGCAGATATTCCGTTAATCACTTCATTTGCTAAAGGTGTAAGCGATGCAAAAGATTCAAAAATAGGAAGCACACAGGAACTTTTTGACCAGATGATAGCTGACTTTAAGAAAGCAAAAGAATTGTTGCCTGAAAGATATGTGTCAGGAATGCATGCTTCATACCAGCAGGGACGCGCAAATAAGTTTACTGCTGCTGCAATGCTGGCACGTACTTATTTCCTGATGGGCGATTATACTAATGCCAAAACAGAATGTGATTATGTTATCGGCCAAAATGGAGGCGACTATGATTTGTCTGAAGATCCTATACAGGCATGGAATAAGAATGATATAACAAGAGGAAAAGAAGTATTAATGTATGTTCCATTCTTTGATTCCAAATCAGGCCGCGTACCTTATAATCTTACTGTACTCAATAGTAATGCTGCGGTCTGGGGCATGTGTACATGGGTAGAACCGAGAATGAGCAATATTACTATTAAAAAATTAGGCTGGATGGATGATCCTGTTACAAATACAGGCATTAAAACTGCTGCATTAAGAGATAAACGTTTTACGCAGTTAATGGCAGTGCGCTATCCTGAAGCTGATGTATCTGACCCTGACAAATTACATGATACAAGATCTGACATTAAAGACATCACTACCATCTGGAATAATAAATATTACAGGAGCGCCGGCGGATTTAATACAAATCTTCCTGTAATAAGGCTTGCTGAAATTTATTTAACCAGGGCTGCCTGCTCGTTTAAAGCAAATGATAATGCCAGTGCTGCCGCAGATGTAAACATTGTACGTAAAAGAGCATGGGATGCATCAGTAGCAGGCGCCTACGAACCTGTTACTTCAGCGGCAATTACCCAGGATATAATTGATAATGAAAGAATCATTGAGATGTTTAATGAGCCCGACAGGATGAATTATTTACGGGGACTTAAAGTTCCTATCGGGCCTGGCGATAGAAATGAAGCAGAAGTGCCTTACACCAGTGATAAATTTATCTGGGTTCGTCCATTATCTGAAAGCTCTTACAGGTAATATTTATTTGATCCTGAATTTAAATTGATGAAACAATCGTAGTTGGTTTTATATTTTGCGGGTCTCCTTGTTGAGACTCGCATTTTATTTTAATTATGCATAGTATTTATTGAAGCCATAAAATTGCTTAAAGGCATATTTATGAAAGCATTAAATTCAAAACAGTCTTCAGAAAAAATGCACAGGTTGCAATCTGTTGACGTGCTTCGCGGCTTCGACATGTTTTGGATTATGGGAGCAGGAGATTTTATTGTACAAATGGCGGGAATACAAAAAACGCCTTTCTGGACAAAGCTTGCTACTCAATTTGATCATCCCTATTGGAACGGTTTTGCTTTTTGGGATTTAATCTTCCCGTTGTTTATGTTTCTTTCTGGTATATCGTCTGTTTTTTCTATTGATGTGCAATTGAAAAAGGGAAATAGCCGGAATGAGATTTTGACGAGAGTGATGAAGCGCGGCCTAATACTTATTTTATTAGGCATATTTTATAACAACGGATTAAACATAAAACCATTGGCAGAGATACGGTTTCCCAGCGTGCTTGGTAAAATCGGGCTCTCCTACATTTTTGCCAGTATCATTTATCTGTACGCTAAAGAAAAAACGCAAATAATCTGGTTCTGGTCATTATTGATTGGTTACTGGTGCTTGCTGAAGTTTACCTCTGCGCCGGGTTTCCCGATGGGCAACCTGACCGAACCCGGCAATTTTATGTCTTATTTTGATCGTACTTTTTTACCCGGAAAACTTTCCAGAAATATACATGATACCAGCGGCTTCTTGTGCACCATTACCGGCATTGCAACCACGCTTTCAGGAATTTTGACAGGAAATTTTTTGAAGAAGGAAAATATATCATCTGCAAAAAAAGCAGGTTGGTTTGTTATAGCAGGCGTTGCTTCAATATTGCTTGCATTGCTATGGAATTTTAATTTCCCCATTAATAAAAATCTTTGGTCAAGCTCATTTGTATTGCTAACAACCGGTTTAAGCCTTTTGTTGTTGGCGCTGTTTTATTATGTAATAGATGTAAAGGGCTATAGCAAATGGTCTTTCTTTTTTCGTGTAATTGGTATGAATTCTATTTTCATTTACATCTCACCCAAAATTATACACTATGGATATTTTGCAGAAGGCTTGTTTGGATGGTGTGCCGATTTGTTTGGCGTTTATCAGCCTGCAGTCGTCCTGCTATTTGTAATTATTACAGAATGGCTGGTTCTGTATTTCATGTACAGGAAAAATATTTTTATCAGGATATAAATAGAAGTATACGGTAATGAAAAATATAATTGAAACTAATAAGCCAAGGCTTGAATCGCTGGATGCATTGAGAGGCTTTGATATGTTTTGGATTATTGGGGGCGATGCAATAATAAAAAGTATTGCCCTTGTAACCGGAACAGGTTTTTGGGCAGCAGCGGCAGCGCAAATGGATCACCCGGATTGGAATGGCTTTCATTTTTTTGATCTCATCTTTCCACTCTTTTTATTTATTGCCGGCGTGGCAACGCCTTATTCTATAGGTAAAGAATTAGAAAAAGGCAAAACTAAAAGCGAGTTACTCCGTCGTATTATTAAGCGCAGTTTGATTTTGATCTTTATAGGTTTTATTACTGCCAATCGCCCAGACGGGCATTTTATGTTAAAGCCATTGAGTGAGTACAGGTATGCAAGTGTTTTAGGCAGAATCGGTCTGGCGTATATGCTTGCCAATATTATTTATCTCTATACAAAAGAAAAAGCGCAGATGATCTGGTTCTGGGCTTTGATTATCGGTTACTGGTTACTGTTAAAATTTACTTCAGCGCCGGGGCATCCTATAGGTGATTTAAGCATGGAAGGAAATTTTGCATCCTACCTTGACAGGTCTGTAATGCCCGGGCAATTGTACCTTAAAATACATGATCCCGAAGGATTGGTAAGTACCATTCCATCAATAAGTACAGGTTTATTAGGTATCATCACCGGAATGTATCTTAAAAAGCCACAGCTATCAGGAAATATAAAATCACTGGGCATGCTCATTTGCGGCGTTACATTTCTGTTGCTCGCACAGTTATGGAATATTGATTTTCCTATAAATAAAAATTTATGGAGCAGCAGTTTCGTTTTATATGCCGGAGGCTTTAGTTTGATTTTACTTTCTGTATTTTATTATATAATAGATGTGCTTGGCTTTAAACAGTGGGCTTTCTTTTTTAAAGTAATCGGCATAAACTCTATACTGATTTATATATCGGGTATTTTTATTAATTGGGAATATACCACAAAAGCTTTTTTCAATTGGCTGTTGCAACTTTCTCACGAACCACATACGGCGCTTGTATATGCAGTATGTATGATGGCGGTAAAGTTTTTGTTGTTGTATGTATTGTATAGGAAGAAGGTATTCCTAAGGGTGTAGGCTGGTTTAGTCCCGGAAGCCTGCCTTTTTGATAAGGCTACTGTGCATAATTCCTTTCCCTGCGCAAGCCATTTATTAAATTGCACTGCCCATTTTCGATGTTCGGCTCAACAGTTATTTTAGCTAACATTGCAGTCATCCTCAAAAGATATTATCAACCTTTTTTTGAAATAACCGCAGGAATGACATACTCAGTAAATATTTTTAACGGGTTATTCATTAAATCAAATTTATTATAATTTCCGGCAGTAACTACTGCAATCAAATTAAGTTCTTTACAAATCAATATTGAATTACCTCCGTTGCCCTTGGCTTCTACAATATAATAACATTTTCCGTTTACCATTTCATTGTAATTCCAGAATTGGTAACCGTAGCCGCCAGGTTTTATTTTTTTTAGTGTATTCCTTTTAATGGCATTTTTTAATGAATTTTCCACCCATGATGTATCTAAAATTTGAATGCCGTTAAAAAAACCGTCGTTAACACAAAGGCTGCCAATGCTTAACATCTCTTTTGAAGTAAGCCTTAAGCCAGATGCGGCAGAAGGAAGCGAATGTTGAAAAAGCAATGTTTTCCATTCAACCTGATTTATTCCTAAATGATTAAATAAATTTTCGTTTGCAAATACGTCTATTTTTTTTCCGCTTACTTTTTCAATAATAGCCGCTAAAACCTGTGTGTTCCCACCACTGTAGTTCCAATACGAACCCGGACTGAACGCTAATTTTTGTTTCAGTACATATTTTACCGGATTTTTTCTTAAGTTCATCTGAATTTCGCTGTTAAAAGGATTGGCGTACGAGGTATGTTCATTCCATTTCAACCCGCTTGTCATAGTTAGTAGATCTCTAATCGTTATTTTGCTTTTCTCTCCTTCAAAATATTTCACATATTCCGGAAAATAATTTTTCACGGGTTCTTCTACAGAAGGTATTAATCCCATTTTAATGGTAATTCCGATACATGCAGAAACCACTGTTTTAGTGATACTGCGACAATCGTGCAAAGTATTGAGGCCATGATTTACAAGGCCTAATCTTTTTCCGTTGTTTTGGTCACACCCCTGAAAATAATTTTCATAAAAGAGTATGCCATCTTTCATCATCAAAATGCTATGAGTGTTCGGAAAACTGTCGTTTGCAATAGCAGTATTAAGTTCAATGAGCTTTAAAGAATCGGCATGAGTTTTTATTAAACTATCGGTAATTATACCATCGGTATTCTTACGATGTTTCATGTTACTTGTTGTGTGTGAAGAACAACAGGATGCCAACAGTGCTAACACTATTAATTTCAAAGTATTCATGTCAATTAATTTTTTGACACAAATTTTGGACTTTGAACTGACAAAAAAAATGAACCTGGGTTACTTAATTCTTTTTCTTATCCTACTTAGCGCCTGCGGGGTGACGCCTACGTAACTTGCTAGATATTTTAAAGGAATTTCCTTTATATGGCGTGGCTTTTGAGAAAATAAATTAAGATATCTTTCCTGTGCAGAGTACTTATACATAGATAATTCTCTATTTGCTTTTATCAAAAAAAGCTCTTCGCAGGCAATCCTTCCAATAACGTTTGCTATTGGCAATGTTTTATATAAATTATGCAAAACATCTAAGGAAAACCACCAGGTGCTTGTAGGCTTTAAAGCCTGAACAAAATATTCTGAAGGTATTTGTTGGAGAAAAGAATCATAAGCGCCTGCAAGTTGATTTTCAAAAATAATTGCAAATGTTGCTTCTTTATCCTCAGCTTGTTGAATAAAATACCTGATAATTCCACTTTCAATGAAATAAATTCTTTTTTCAACCTCACCTTGTCTAAGCAAAAAATCATTTCTATTAAACCTTTGTCTTACAATTTGAGATTCCAGCATATCCCAGTTTTCATCATCTATCAGCATTCTGAGATTAAAATATTCACGAAGTGGATGCATAATAATTGTTTTTCCAATTCAGGCAATAATTATCCTGCAAGTTAAACCTTTCGGGCCGCTACTATATAAAACATAACCTAAGGGTGCATTCCAAATTATCGCATTGGGCTTCATGTGGGCAGTGAAGACACTGCCCACGGCAGGCGCCCTGGCTGGTGTCTCACCAGCCAGCGACAATTTGGAATGCAGCCTAACCTAATAGACCGAACCGCTAACATGTTCAGCCGGGTGATGCAACTGCTCGTTTGCGATCTCCCGCGCCTAAATTTCAATTAAAGCAAAGTTGCGGTAGAATAAGCAAGATCGTGACTTATCTATTCAGGCATTTACATTTATAGGTGTAAACCTGATTTGTTATATACTTCATTTAGTTTTACCGGTATGCCACCCCGTTGTTTGCTCCAATCTGCCGCCTGCATAAAGGCATATATTTCAAGCGTTTCTTTTGCAGGAACCGGCGGTATACCTGTATTGAAAAACCGGATTACTTTTTCAAACAATCCTTCATATCCCTGGAAAGTTCCTACAGGAGCAATGCCTTTTTCTCCAAATGCAGTGCCACCATAATCGTCTGCACCTGTTCTTATACCTCTCACGCTTCCAATTCTGCCATCAGCCCAAATACCTGTAACCAAATCAGTACCTGTGGTATGTGTGCTTGTAACAATGCTGCATCCTGTGCCGAGCAGTGTATACAAAGGTTCCACAGCATGAATGCCATACCAGAATAAATCAGTGTGCTTATCCTGCACAGGCGCAGGGCTGTAGGTATCGGCTCCCGTTATCTTTCCGATTTTTTCTCCGGATACAAGCTGTGCTATCTGCGTTGTATACCTTAATGTTGAAGAGGAGAAAAGCGGTACTTTATATTTTTCTGCTGCTTTATAAATGTTAACTACATCTTTAAAATTTGCTGCAATAGGTTTATCAATAAACATTGGTTTGCCGGCTTTTATCACCTGCATGGCTTGTTCTAATCTTGGTTTACCGTCATTGGTTTCCAGTAAAACAAAATCACTTTTTTGCAGAAGTGCGTCAATGGAATCAACAATTTCTATATTGTATTTTTTAGCTTCTTCAATATAGGAAGGTATCCGTTCGCAGCTCGATTTAATATCCCTGCTGCCATAGGGAAAAGCAGCGCTTATCGCATATCCGTCAGTTGGCACAGTTTTTTCAGAACCATTTAGTAATTTCATAAAATTGGTACTGTGCGAAGTGTCCAGTCCTATCAGCCCAATGCGTTTATTGTTCACTGTTAGTTGCCTGCCCGATGCATTCACATTCATTTGAAAAGGAAGGCTGAAGCTCAGCCCGGCAAGGGTAGCTTGTTGAATAAACTGGCGGCGGGAGGATTGTTTTTTCATTATGAGAAGGATGAATCTTTAAAAATTGGGAACGTACCCAAAACTACATTAAATTTGAATGTTACGATTGAAATACCCATTGAATAATATTTTAAAATACTATGGCAAAAGCCAAACGATCTAAACCCCGTAACGGCGTAAAAGAAATAGCAAGAAGAGCAAACGTTGCCCTGGCAACGGTAGACAGGGTGATACACGGCAGACCCGGCGTTTCAAAAAAAACACTGGAGAAAGTGAAGAAGGTAATTGAAGAAATGAATTATCAGCCTAATATTATCGGCAGGCGTTTAGCTTCCATGAAGGAATATCATTTTGCGGTGCTTATTCCGGAAATAAATGAGGAATCTGGTTTTTTCTGGGAAGGGCCCGCAAGCGGCATTAAGCTGGCATCAGAAGAAATAAAATCGATGGGAGTGGAAGTAACCACTTTTTTCTTTGATCAGAACGATAAAAATTCTTTTGTTGCCAGCGCAGATAAAATATTGAAAGGAAAGTTTGACGGCATTTTGCTTGCACCATTTTTTATTGAAGAATCCATCGCGTTTACAAATACGTGTGAAGCAAAAGCTATTCCATATGTATTCATCAACTCAGATATTCCTGATCAAAAAAGCCTTTCCTATATAGGGCCGGATTTGTATGCCAGCGGTTATCTTGGCGGGCAACTTATCAACTATCTCATAAAACCGGGCGGCCAGGTGCTGATCGTAAATATCTCCCTTGAAATTAAAAACACCCGGCAAAACAGGTTGCTGCGTAAGGAGGAAGGCGTACGTTCCTATTTTATGCGCAACAAAATTAAAAATGAAATTTTAAAAATTGATATTACTAACGTAAGCGAGAAAACGATTGAAAAAAAAATATTGGAAGTATTGATCAAAAATCCCCGGATTGGCCTGATCTTCGTAACCAACTCCCGTGTAGTAACCGTAGCAAAATGCCTTGAAAAAAACTACATCAATCACGTACAGATTATAGGTTATGATCTTATCCCTTCCAGCATTGACTATCTGAAAAACGGTATAATCGATTTTCTCATTTGCCAAAAACCACAGGAGCAGGGATATCGTGGTATCATGACGTTATACCATCATCTTATACTAAACCTTAAAGTGCCGGAGGTTTATCATATGCCAATTGATATTGTTACCAAAGAGAATTATGCCTACTACAAAATCTAAAATTTATTTTGCCAGGTACCTGATAGCACATAAATTTGGTAAAAATTGGGTACGTACCCGAATTTTAAAAATTCAGGTTAAAACATCTTCCCGATATTGTTTTGAAGTAATGTTATTGCCTAAGTAAGTGTTCTTTAATTTCAACGTCTATTTTAACTACGATATGACAGACCTGTTAAAAAAATATACCACGCTGCTGGAGCCTTCTGAAAGGCTGGTAAAAGACATAGCTTCTATAGATGGCGACATTATAATTTTAGGTGTAGGAGGCAAAATGGGGCCAGATTTAGCCAGGCTTTGTATAGCTGCTATTAAAAAATCAGGCATTGCCAAAAAAGTATTTGGCGTGGCAAGATTTTCAGAGCCCGCACTGCAAAAAGAACTGGAAGAAGCAGGTGTACACACCATAAAGGCAGATTTGTTAAATACTGAATCCTGGGCTGTTTTTCCCAAAGTGAAAAATGTATTGTACCTGGCAGGAACAAAATTTGGTACAAAAGGTAACGAGCCTTTTACATGGGCTATGAATACCTTTCTGCCATCATTGGTGGCAGAATATTATAGAGAATCCCGCATCGTGGTTTTTTCATCCGGTAATGTTTATCCACTAACGGAAACGCATAGTGGCGGAGCTACAGAAGCTATTTCCCCCCAGCCTGTGGGGGAATATGCACAATCATGTTTGGGACGGGAAAGAATATTTCAATATTTCTCAGGAAAGTATAATACGCCCATTCTTATTTACCGGTTGAATTATGCAAACGATGTAAAATATGGTGTACTGCTTGAAATAGCCCGCTCCGTATACGAAGGCAGGGCTATTGACCTTACGATGGGTAATGTAAATGTAATATGGCAGGCTGATGCAAATGAATTTGCTATAAGAAGTTTGCTGCATTGCTCAACACCTTCTGCTACATTAAATATTACAGGACCGGAAACTGTTTCTGTTCGCTGGGCGGCAGAATGGTACGGTAATTTTTTTGATAAGCAACCTGTCTTTACCGGGCAGGAATCAACAACGGCATTGTTAAGTAATGCTACCGAAAGTTTTAAACGATTTGGGTATCCTGCTACTTCGCTTAAAATAATGATGGAAATAATTGGCGATTGGGTGAAAAATGCAGGAGCAACATTAAACAAACCAACACATTTTCAGGAAAGAGATGGAAACTACTAAGTACAAAAAAATTGGCCTGCCTGCTGAAATAGCCGGGCTTTTATACAGTGGTACTGTTATTCCGGCGCACCCGCTTGTTTTAAAAAAGGATTCAAAGCAGATTGATGAACCCGGCCAAAGAGCACTTACCCGTTATTATATTAACAGCGGCGCAGGAGGAGTAGCTGTAGGTGTTCATACTACCCAGTTTGAAATACGCGATGAAACATTTCAATTGCTTGAGCCGGTATTAAAAACTGTTGCGGAAGAAATTGATTCAATTCCTTTAGAAAGACCATTTTTAAAAGTAGCCGGTATCTGCGGCGAAACAAAGCAGGCAATTGCAGAGGCGGAAACCGCATGGAAGTATGGCTATCATTTGGGTTTGCTGAGTATGGGCGGGCTATCTCATTATAGTGAAGATGCATTGCTGGAAAGAGTGAAGGAAGTAACAGCGGTTATTCCTGTATTTGGCTTTTATCTACAGCCTGCTGTTGGAGGCCGCGTGCTGAGCTATGAGTTCTGGAAAAAGTTTGCAGAGATACCGGGCGTGTATGCGATAAAGATTGCTGCATTTAACCGGTATCATACTATAGATGTTGTGCAGGCTGTTTGCAATTCGTCGCGCAGAGATGAAATTGCTTTATATACCGGCAATGATGATAATATTGTTGCTGACCTTCTTACACCTTATCGTTTTACAGTTAATGGAAAAATAATAGAAAAAACTTTTGTTGGCGGACTTTTGGGGCATTGGGCATTTTGCACGGCACACGCTGTTAATACTTTAAAGGAAGTGAAACATTGTATTAATAATGGTTTTGCCGGTATTGATGATATGTTGGCAAAAGGCATTGAGGTTACAGATACAAATGCAGCAGTGTTTGATGTGGAGCATCATTTTCACGGATGTATAGCCGGCATTCACGAAATGCTGAGGCGTGAAGGCGTGATGCAGTATACAGGCTGTTTGTTGGCAAAGGAAGTTTTATCGCCGGGGCAATTGAGTAAAATTAAAGCTGTTTGTGAAAAATATTTTCCAGAGCTCGGTTCAAAATAAAATGATATCCAATAGTTCAAAATACTTTCATTAAAATAGTTATGGAAAAAATACCAATATTAACCATAAAGCAACAAGCCCGGTTAAACAGGGAGAGCATAATAGCGGAGAGAAGGTATTTGCATAACAACCCGGAATTATCATTCAAAGAGATTAACACTTCTGCATATATTAAACAGCAATTAACAGGTGCAGGTATTGCCTGGAAACAACAGGCGGGTACAGGTATTACAGCAGAAATACATGGAGGATTAGGCAGTTCTCCTGTGATAGCACTGCGTTCTGATATGGATGCGCTACCCATTACTGAAAATACAGGAGTGGAATATCAATCGCTTAATGCAGGCGTAATGCATGCATGCGGTCATGATGCGCATATGGCAATATTGTTAGGCGCAGCAAGAATATTGCAATCAATGCGGGATGATTTTTCAGGTACAATCAAATTGATATTTCAGCCGGCAGAAGAAAAATTACCCGGTGGCGCAAAAGAAATGATAAATGAAGGCGTGTTATTAAACCCGGTTCCCAAAGTGGTATTTGGCCAACATGTGCGGCCAGATTTGCCTGCAGGAAAAGTAGGTATTTGCAAAGGTCTTTCCATGGCATCGATGGATGAGATATTTGTAAAAATAACGGGCAAAGGTGGTCACGCTGCACAACCTAATACTGTTATTGATCCTGTAAGTATAGCTGCGCAACTAATAGTAGCCATGCAGCAGGTTGTGAGTCGTTTCGCAGATCCTCTAACACCAACCGTACTTTCTTTTGGAAAATTAATTGCGAATGGTGCGATAAATATTATTCCTGATGAAGTATTGATGGAAGGCACTTTCAGAACATTTGATGAAACATGGAGATATGAGGCGCATAAAAAAATGAAATTATTAGCCGAACATTTGGTAAGCAGTATGGGTGGTCGTTGTGAGTTTACTATCAACAGCGGTTACCCTTCCCTGCATAACGATGAGCAATTATGCGATACATGGATGCAATATGCAACAGATTATTTAGGAGAAGAAAATGTAATCAACACCGGTAAGTGGATGGCTTCTGAAGATTTTGCATATTATTCACACAACAGGCCATCTGTATTTTATTACCTGGGCGTAGGAAATGAAGAAAAGCATATTACAGCGCCGCTGCACAGCTCAAATTTTAATATAGATGAAGATGCCCTTGAGATTGGTGTAGGCCTGATGGTTTATATAGCGCTGCAGGAACTCATACATCACTCAAAAACTTTAATTAATACCAACAGTTTTTCACTATGAAAAAACCGTTTTTGTCTTTCGTGTTTTTCTTAGCCACTATCGCGATTTCTGCCCGGGCACAACAAAAAATATCAATTATTCCTGAGCCGGTTTCTGTAAAATCTGGTAGTGGAAAGTTTGTCATCAATAATAATACAGCCGTATATGTTATTAGTGGAGGAGATTCTATAATAAAAATTGCAAAAGATTTTTCAGAAAAATTTTACCAGTCATCAGGAATTAAGCTGGCGGTTAAAAATGCAAATGTTCAACCCGGAGTAAAAAATCTTATACAGTTTCAAAAAAGCAATAATAAAACCATTGGCAGGGAAGGATATGAACTTTCTGTTTCAGCTTCTTCTGCCATCATTAAATACAATAATGCAGCAGGCGCCTTTTATGCCATTCAAACATTATATCAGTTGTTGCCAAATGAAGTAGTATCAAAAGTTGCAGTAAAAAACATACAATGGACAATACCTTCCGTTAATATTATTGATTATCCAGGGTTTCGCTGGCGCGGATTAATGCTTGATGTAGCCCGTAATTTTTTTACTAAAGCAGAAGTGAAACAGTTTATTGATGAAATGATTCCTTATAAATATAATATCCTGCACTTGCATTTAACAGATGATGAAGGCTGGAGAATTGAAATAAAATCATTGCCGAATCTTACCAAAATAGGCGCCTATCGCGGAAAGCGATTGGGCAAATGGGCAAATACCACTGTTGCCAACCCTGATGAACCAAAGGAGTATGGCGGTTATTATACACATGAAGACGTACAAGAAATTGTACAATATGCTGCAGAAAGGTTTGTAGATGTGATGCCCGAAATAGATGTGCCGGGGCATAGCCGCGCTGCTGTTGCATCATATCCTGAATTAACCTGCTCATCCAATAAAATGACGGTATATGATGGTGTGAAATATGTAAACTGGCCGGTTGCTGTAAAAGAAACCATGCTTTGCCCGGGAAAGGAAATTACTTATTCCTTTATTGATAAAGTAGTAACGGAGGTAGCGCAACTTTTTCCATTTGAATATATACATATGGGTGGAGACGAATGCGCTAAAAATTTTTGGGAAGCCAGCGATTCAGTGCAACAGTTAATAAAGAGAGAAGGGTTGAAAGGTATCAGTGAAGTGCAAAGTTATTTTTCCAAACGGGTAGAAAAGATAGTAGAATCTCATGGCAAAAAATTTATGGGCTGGAATGAAATTATAGACGGCGGTTTACCTCCTTCTGCTGCGGTTATGGCTTACCGTGATGAATCATGGGGAGTGGAAGCAACAATGCAAAAGCATGATGTGGTAATGACACCGCTGCAATACACTTACCTCGATTATTTTCAAAGCGATTCCCTCGTTGACCCACCGGTATATGATAAGCTACGGTTAAATCAAACGTATAAATTTAACCCTGTACCCTCAGGTGCAGATGCAGCGTTTATAATGGGCGGACAGGGAAATTTATGGACGGAACAGGTGCCGAATATGCGTACGGCTCAGTTTATGTTATGGCCGCGTTCACTGGCTATAGCCGAATCTGTCTGGTCGCCAAATGATAAAAAAAACTGGTTGCACTTTACAGAAAAAGTTGAATATGCTTTTGCACGCTTTGATATAGCAAAGGTTAAATATTCCCGCGGAATGTTTGATGCAATTATCACTGCAAAAAAAGATGCTTCCGGAAAGTTGATGCCGGTAATTGAAACAGAGCTGCCGGATATTGATGTATATTATTCGCTGAATGAAAGTAATCCTGATGAGTATTATCCTAAATATACTGCGCCGTTTTCTTTGCCTGATGATGTGGCTACCATTAAGGTGGTAACTTACAGGAAAGGAAAACAGGTTGGTAAACAAATCAATGTGCCGGTGGAAGAGTTGGGGAAAAGAGTGGTGGAGTGAGTTTTTTTGTTGAACCGCGGAGTCAGGGAGGGCACAGTGTTTCACAGCGTGAATTAATTTGAAAATGAGATGAACGCTAAAAAAATAAATATATTCATGCTTAATTGTATCAAAATCGCTTTTGTCATTTCTCTATGTTGTTTCAGTTTTTTGCTTTCAGCGCAAACGGTAACCTTTTATGTTTCAAAAAGTGGAAATGATAATGCAGCGGGAACAAGCAGCGAAACTGCTGTAGCTACCATTCAGCAGGCAAAGAAAAATGTGAGAACGTATATACAGCAACACAAATTTGATACGATGAAAGTATTGATTGCCTCCGGCGAATATGAAATACAGGAACCGCTTGTATTTGAGCCTGGTGATGCCGGTAAAGAAAATGCTGTTGTTATATACAGCGCATTACCGGGGAATAAGGTTGTTATCAGTGGTGGAAAAAAAGTAAGCGGATGGAAAAAGTATAATAAGAATACCTGGGTTGCTGATATCAAAAATATTGATACTGCAAACCGGAACTTCAAAGATTTGTTTATAAATAGTGAGAGAAGACAAAAATCAAGATTGCCTGAAACCGGCTATTACCGCGTTAAGGGATTCCCGGATGGAAGCACTCCCTATAATAAACCCGGTAAACGTTTTGAATATAATGCGGATGATATACAGGCAAACTGGAAAAATCTCCAGGATATAGAAGTTGTTGTATATCATTTCTGGACTGATACGCATTTATCTATAGCATCTGTAGATGCTAAGCATAATATCGTATCATTCAAAAACCCTTCAGGCAAAGCATTTACAGATGATTTTAATACCGATGGCGCACGCTATATAGTAGAAAATGTTTGGGAAAGTTTGAAAAGTGCAGGTCAATGGTATGCAGACAGGAAAAACGGCAAACTCTATTATATACCTTTTCCCGGGGAGAATATGAATGATGTTGAAGCTGTAGTTCCGGTGGCGAAATCTTTTATAGAGTGTAAAGGAGATGCTTTGACAGAAAAATATGTAAACAATATTTATTTTGAGCATCTCAATTTTAAATATGCCAATAGCCCTTTGCCGGAAGGCAGCGTAAACAATGCACAGGGTTCCCTGGATTTACCATCTGCCATTACATTGAAAGCTGTAAAAAATTGCTCTTTTAATCATTGCAGCATCAGCAATTTGAGTGGTTATGCTTTTGATATACAGGAAGGTTGCATCAATAATAATTTTCATCACAACAGTATTGCAAATATTTCAGGCGGTGCTTTCAAAATAAGTGGCGGTACCTTAAATGATAATCCTCTTCTCCGCACACATGATAATGTAATTGCTGATAATGAAATTGCACATTATGGTATCAATTATCCATCTGCCGTAGGCATATTATTGCGGCATGCTTACAATACCATTATCGAACATAACAGCATACACGATGGCTATTACACCGGTATTTCAGTAGGGTGGGAGTGGGGATACCAGCCCAGCGTAAGCAGGGGAAATATTATTGCGTTTAATCACATTTACAATATTGGCAAAGGGCAATTGTCTGATATGGGTGCTATCTATACTTTAGGCGTTTCGCCCGGAACTATTATCAAAAATAATCTTATACACGATGTAGATGCGCATAGCTATGGTGGCTGGGGTATTTATAATGATGAAGGGTCGTCACATATCCTGGTAGAGAATAATATTGTATACAATACAAAATTTGCTGCTTACAATATTCATTATGCCAAAGAGATTGTGGTGCGCAATAATATTTTCGCAATAGCTAAATTGCAGCAATTGAACAGAACGCGGATTGAGCCGCATCAAAGTGTTTTTTTTGAAAATAATATTATTTACTGGAAGGAAGGTGTGTTGTTAGACGGCAACTGGGACACGCTCAGCTATAATTACTATCTCAATCCTAATTTGCCGGATAATGGTACAAAAAGAATGAATCACACTTTTACAATGGATTATAACCTGTATTATAATCCTGGTTTATCAATAGATAGTATTGTTTTCTACAAACAATCATGGCAAAACTGGCATAAGCTTGGTAATGATAATCATTCATTATATACTGACCCGTTATTCATTGACCCTCTTCATAATAATTTTTCCTTACAATCCAATTCACCGGTATTTTCGCTTGGGTTTAAGCCTATTGATATAAAAGGAGTTGGTCCACGAAATTGATGAACAAAAAAAAAGTTCAGTAATGATGCATTTTAAAAATACGATAATAATATCTGCTATTTTGCTGCTGGTATACAGCGCATGCAATTCCGTGCCGGGAAATAATGGCGAAGGCAAAGCAAATAAAATTGATTCGGCGCAGGTGGCAAAAGGTGAAATTTCTTTTGAGAAGAATTGTGCTACCTGTCACAATTTTAACCAGGATGGTATAGGACCGCAACTGAGCGGCATTGCAGGTAAAGTATCTGCAAGCTGGCTTCATGCATTCATAAAAGACCCTGCAGGTGTTATAGCTTCAGGTGATAAGTATGCGGTTCAATTACATGACAAGTATAAAGCAATGATGCCTTCCTTTCCGGCAATGGAAAATGGGGAGATTGATGCCATCATTGCTTTTCTGGCAACAAAAGAAAAACAAATTGAAAGCGCAGCAGACAGCGTTGTAATTGCTAATCCTTTTCCAATACCTATACCGCCTTCTGATATTACTATTAACCTTGAGCCTTATATACAGATGCCTGTCTCTGCAAGTGCTGCGCCGCTGGCAAGAATTACCAAGCTCATAGCCCAGCCAGGAACAAACCATTTGTTTGTTGTTGACCTTAATGGAAAATTGTATGAAATTATAAATAATAAGCCCGAAGTATATATGGATATGGCAAAGCTTAAGCCGCATTTTATTAACCAGCCGGGCCTGGGCTCGGGCTTCGGAAGCTTTGCTTTCCATCCTGATTTTCAGAAAAATGCTTTGCTATATACTACACACACCGAAGCCGCAGGTTCAGCAAACGCTGATTTTAAATATAATGATTCTATTAAAGTGAGCTTGCAATGGGTATTAACAGAATGGAAGGTAAATGATCCCAAAGCCAAAGTATTTTCTGGCAATGGAAGAGAGCTGTTGCGTACAAATATGGTAAGCCCTATACATGGTGTGCAGGAAATTGCTTTTAATCCTTATGCTAAAGCAGGCGGTAATGACTATGGAATGTTGTATGTAGGTATTGGAGATGGCGGAAGCGTTGAACATAATGCGCCGCAGCTTCCACATAACACCAGAAATATTTGGGGAACAGTAATACGCATTGATCCCAAAGGAAATAACAGCAGGAATAAACAGTATGGCATACCTGCTGATAATCCATTTGTGCATGCCGCTGATACAACTTTGCTGAAAGAAATATATTGTTATGGTTTTCGTAACCCGCATAGAATTACCTGGACAAAAGACGGTAAAATGCTCGTGTTCAATATCGGGCAGCACGATATTGAATCCGTATATAATGTTAAACCCGGAAAAGATTATGGTTGGCCATTGCGTGAAGGAAATTTTTTGATTAATCCCTATGGTGATATAAATAAAATTCATGCTTTGCCGCCGGATGATAGTATATATCATATTACATATCCCGTGGCAGCATATGATCATGATGAAGGCAAAGCGATATCAGGAGGATTTGAATACACCGGCACCATATCATTGCTGAAAGAAAAAATAATATTTGGAGATATACCCTCGGGCAGAATTTTTTATATTGAAAATAAAGACATACAACAGGGTAAGCAGGCCCCCATTAAAGAATTGCATATAACAATAGATGGTAAGCTAACTACATTGGTAAAAGCATGCGGCAATGAACGAGTAGAAATAAGATTTGGCGAAGATGCCAAAGGAGAATTATACGTGCTGACCAAGGCAGATGGAAAAGTTTATAAGCTGGCAAATGCCGGTGTTGCAAAGTGATAAAAGATTAACTATATATCAAATGGCTGATGAGTTCCGGTAAAACAAATAAATCACCCCGCCCGGTTACCATAAAGGATATTGCCCGCATGCTGAATGTTTCCGTGGCAACTGTATCACGCGCATTGAGAAATACACATGATGTAAGTTCAGATACTCAAAAGAAAATTTTTGCTTTAGCCAATGAATTGCATTACCGTCCTAATCTTAATGCTACAGGATTGGTAAAAGGCACCAGTAATACAATTGGTATTGTGCTTCCTTACATCAACAACTATTATTTTTCTACCGTAATAACAGGCATCCAGGAAATAGCTTACCGGCACAAGTATAATATAATTTTGTTTTTAACAGATGATTCTCCTGAAAAAGAATTATCTGTTATTGGAGATTTAATGAATACGGGAGTAGATGGTTTACTGGTATCGGTTTGTTCTCCGCCAGGTTCCTGTCAGCATTACCAGCAATTGATTGATCACGGTATTCCCATTGTTTTTTTTGATCGTGTGCCTGGTAATATTGAAGCGTCTAAAGTAATGCAGGATGATTATAACGGTGCATTTAAAGCTGTTGAACATCTTATTAAAAGCGGGTATACAAAAATTGCACATATAGCAGGTCCGAAGGAACTGCATTTTACACAACAGCGGTTGCTGGGCTATTCAGGTGCTTTGAAAAAATATGGATTTGATATACAGCCCGATTGGATAATATATTCAGGCTTTTCTCAAAAAGATGGAGAAGAAGATGCTGCTAAATTATTGCAATGTAAAAAAACGCCTGATGCAATTTTTGCAGCCAATGACCGGAAAGCATTGGGCGCAATGATTGCATTGAAAAAAAATAACGTTGCCATTGGTAAAGATATTGGCGTAATTGGCTTTACCAATGATCCCGCTTCAGAAATAATCTCTCCAACATTAAGCACCGTTGCCGAACCTGCACTTGAAATCGGCAAAACAAGCTGCACGCTTCTGATTAAACATTTAAGAAAGAAGCATACCGTTATAGAAGAAACCATTCTGCCCTGCGAATTGATTATAAGGGAATCTACAAGGCGCTAAATTTTTGTTTTAACATATCTGCCGGAAGTAGTGAAGCAGAAGCTTCATCCAGGTAGCAAACACAATTATGGTGTGATTGCAAAATACTTGCGGGGAACATATTGCTTATTTCTCCAGACAAGCAATTCCTCACGGCCTCTGCTTTTCTTTTATCTGGCACAGAACAAATGATGGCTGATGAAAGCATAATTTGTTTTATTGACATGCTGATGGCCTGCTTCGGTACATCATCAATTGTTTTAAACCAGCCTTCGTTAAATTGTTGTGCACGGCAAGGTTCATCAAGATTTACGATGATGTAAGGATTGTCTATATCAAAATCTGCAGGAGGATCATTAAATGCCAGGTGCCCGTTTTCACCAATGCCAACCAGGGCTACGTCAATAGGATGGTGTTGAATAATTGCATTCAATTTTTCACATTCAGATAGGGGGTCTGTTTCCCCGTTAATAAGATAACATGCTTTAAGCGCAGGCACTTTGGTAATAAAACGTTCTTTCAGGTATTTCCTGAAACTTGCCGGCGATGATTCAGGTAAATCAATATATTCATCCAGGTGAAACATAACAACCTTGCCCCATTCAATAGCTTTATCACTTATAAGTTGGTTTAAAGTTTCAAACTGGCTTGCACCTGTTGCTAAAATAATATTAGCAGTGCCTTTGTTTGCAATAGCTGCTTTAATATATTCGGCAGCTTTCCGGCCAGATTGTTTTCCTAATTCCTGTGCACTATTTGAGATTTCGATTTTCATAACGTGAATAATAATTTTCTGTAAGCATTCATGATGCTATATTTTAATAAATATCTTTTTTCTGTAAAGAAAATATAGAATAAACCATACCAGTAATAGTCCGCCCAGTGCCTGCAACGCAGGATAAAATTTAGGGTCAACCGGCGCATATAACCCCGAAAAAAGCAGTTTGGCACTTCCTTCAAAATCTACAAAACGGTATAGCAAATAAATAGTAATAGAATTTAAACCGATGACATAAAAAAAGAAAGCCCATTTTTTAAACTGCCATACATCTATAATAATATAGAAGATGGTATATATTAAAAAACCGAAGCCTGCGGTGAGCAGTATAAACGAGCTTGTCCACATTCTTTTAAAAATAGGGAAATGCATGCCCCAAATTAATGCAAGCACTACACAAATAATACCACTGAAAACAAGACTTTTTAATTTCCAGCCTGTTGTTTTTCCAGATCGTAAAATATCTCCTGCCAAAGTACCAATCATAGTTAGACACATGGCCGGAAGCTGGGTTAATAATCCATTCTCATCATATATTTTTTCTAATAATCGTCCCGGTAACAAACTGCGGTCAAAGCGACCTACAATATTTCCCTCTTTTGAAAGATCGCCGCCGCCTAAACCCGGCAAATAAACTATGGCGTAATAAAACAAAAGGATGCCTGCTATCCAGTATATTCTTTTTAAGGCAGATGAAGTATTAACATATAAAAGTGTTGCAAAAAAACCGGCAATGCCTATTCTGCCTAATACACTTGCTACTCTTATATTATGTGGTTCAAAAAAAGTAATGGGTGTATTTTTATCAATAATGCCGAGTAATATTAAAATAATCATCCTGCGGAAGGCTTTTTTTAATACGGCCTGTTTATTCCCACCGGCGGCAAGTGATTTATGAACGGAAAACGGGATAGAGATACCCGCAATAAATAAAAACAAAGGGAAGATAAAATCATAAAAGGTTAACCCAAACCATTTGGGATGGGTTAATTGATTTGCAATTGCATCAATCCATTGCCAGCTTGTTTGCCCTTTTAATGCTTCAATAAAAGCTCCGCCTCCGGCTATCAATAACATGTCAAAGCCCCTTAAAGCATCAATAGAAACCAAGCGGGTTAACGGTTCTTTTAAATTACCTGCAGAACTCATTTTTATCAGGGGAATAGTATGATTAGTAATAGTTTTTCTCTCCAAATGAGTGTGAATTGTAAATTATATACCCGGTTAATACATCAAATTAAATTATTTCTTTAGTGAAAAGAAATAAAAGTACCGGAAACGTTTCCGGAGATTTTTGTTGTTGTATCTTTTAGCTGTATATTTTTGAGTTGAAAGTTTGTATGGAATAATACCAAAAACTGTATGAATAAAAAGTCAACGGCTATAACTGTAGCATCATTAACCAGCAGGGATACTGCTGTTTCCCTGCTTATCATCGGAATGTTGTTTTTTATTTTCGGTTTTGTGAGTTGGGTAAATGCCATACTTATTCCTTATTTCAAGATAGCTTGTGAGTTAACCAATTTTCAATCTTACCTGGTAACATTCGCGTTTTATATTTCTTATTTTATTGTTTCCGTGCCTGCATCTTATATGCTGAAGGCTGTGGGGTTTAAGAAGGGAATAATGTTTGGCTTTTTTATTATGGCGGTAGGCGCTTTTATATTTATACCGGCAGCTTATTTAAGAATGTATGAAATTTTTTTACTGGGATTGTTTTCGCTCGGTACCGGGCTCGCCATATTACAAACTGCAGCTAATCCATTTGTAACTATTCTTGGCCCAAAAGAAAGCGCCGCAAGGCGTATCGGCATTATGGGCATATGCAATAAAGGCGCCGGTATATTAGCGCCGTTAATATTTGCAGCAATAATATTACGCCCAACAGATACTGAATTATTTAAAGGATTGCCTTTAATGAACGAGATAGAAAAAAATGCTGCGCTTGATGAACTTATCCGCAGGGTTATTTGGCCTTATTTCATTGTGGGCATTGTATTAACCGGCTTAGGGCTTTTTGTTCGCTACTCACCCTTGCCTGAAATAAATACTGATGAAAATGATAAAACTGTTTACAGTGAATCACCTAAAAAAAATATCTTTCAATTTCCACATCTCATATTAGGGGCAATAGCAATTTTTTTGCATGTGGGTACACAAGTAATTGCTATTGATACTATCATAAACTACGCAGGATCTTTTGGCATAACACTACTGGAAGCAAAAACATTTCCTTCGTATACACTTGCGGCTACTATTGCCGGGTATTTAATAGGCATTGCACTTATTCCTAAAATAATAAGCCAGCTAACAATACTGCGTATCTGCGTGATATTGGGTTTGTGCTTTTCACTGCTTATTATTTATGCAAAGGGCAGTGTACATTTATTAGGACACCATGCTGATATATCTATATGGTTTTTAGTTTTGTTGGGGTTGGCTAATTCGATGGTTTGGGCCGGCATTTGGCCATTGGCGCTTGATGGATTGGGAAGGTTTACCAAACTGGGCGCTTCTATTATGATTATGGGGCTTTGCGGCAATGCGCTTTTGCCTTTGCTGTATGGTCATTTTGCTGATTTATATAATCTGCGCTCAGGTTATTGGGTGCTTATTCCATGTTATCTGTATCTCATATTTTATGCTTTCAAAGGTTATAGGGTAAAACGGTGGGGTTTGTAGAGGAAAATTATTTTTTTTGAGTGATGAGTTGAAAACCAGATGTTTAAAATCATAAAAAATGGGCTAATTAATAATTTGAGGCGCGGGGCAGGTTTCGCTTCAGGAATTTTCTTAACATAAAAAAATCACTTTAATGTTGATCAACTTTTGATAATCGCATATTTTTGCGAAGATGCCAAAAACGTTGAAACATAGTATTGCTGCGATTTTTGTTTGTATCATGGTTTGCAAAGGATTGTTTTCAATTGTTGTAGCCCTCTCAGAGCATCAAAGTATAATTGTTTCCCACTCAGAGCTTGCAGCATCAGAAAATTCAGAAAAAGAAGCGGAACAAAAATCCTGTGAAAGAGATTTTGTTCCTGAAGAATTTGCTGATATTGTTTTACCTGTAATTATTGCTGTTCAAAAATTTTCTCACAGTCATTATATGTTTGCTGATATTACCCATCTTACAGATTTAGCTGTGTTTACACCGCCGCCGGAATTAGTATAACCGATATTCCTTATTTTTTGTTCCTTTTTTAACATTATTATTTCTTAATAAAATAAATTGGTTATGTACGCTATCAACATAAGAAAAGCTTTTTTATCACTTGCATTTGTATTTGTTACTGCTACCCTGTTAGCCCAGGATTTAAGTGATGCTAAAATCAAGAAAAACATTGAGCCTATAGATAATTCCCTGCAGCGTATTATGCAGTTAGAGCCAAAGAAATATGAGTATAATGTGAGTGATTTTAAACACCTGAAATTGCAGGCTGGTTCGCAATATGGATTTATTGCTGAAGAACTACAATCTATTTTCCCTGACCTGGTAAAAGAAAAATCAGTGAACTATATGTTTGGTAAAAACATATACCGCAACGCTACCATCAAAACAATAGATGAAGCGGGTTTAATTCCTGTTTTGGTAGCATCTGTTAAAGAGCAACAGGCAGAAATTGAGAAGCTTAAAATGGAAGTATTGCAGTTAAAAAAACAAACTGCATCGGTTCAATAGGTTTTAGTGTTTTGTAGAAAACCCAAACCTCCTGGTTTGGACAATTGCCTTGCCCTTTGGGCAGGGCAATTTTTACAATTCCAGTATCCTGAATGCATTGCTATCTCTAAAGCATAAACACAGGTTTATGCAAAGTCAGCCCGGTCGCCTTATTTCTCTTGATGTACTTCGTGGTTTTACAATGGCCGCCATGATAATGGTGAATTATCCCGGCAGTGAGGAATATGTTTTTTTTACACTCCGGCATACCAAATGGAACGGGCTTTCTTTTACCGATAATATCGCGCCTGTTTTCCTTTTTGTAATAGGCGTATCTATAACTATTGCGTATACAAAGCGATTGAAGGAAAAGGTAAATAAAGGAGAAATCTATAAAAAGATATTTATCCGGGCGTTGAAAATATATGCCATAGGCATGTTTTTAAACCTGATGCCTGATTTTAATATTGCTGATGCAAGGTGGACGGGTACATTGCATCGTATTGCCTTTGTGTTTTTAATATGCGGCTTTATTTTTATCAATACTACCTGGAAACAACAGGCATGGATAACTGCAATTTTACTTACAGGGTATTGGTTGCTGCTTACTTTGGTGCCAACACCGGGTTATGGAGAAGTGATGCTTGAACCAGGTAAAAATATTGTGGCATGGTTTGATTCAAAGTTTTTGCCGGGTAAAATGTGGCAGGGTACCTGGGATCCGGAGAGTATACTTAGTATAATACCATCCTGCGCCAGTACTTTAACCGGTATGCTGGCAGGAAATTTAATGATTAGCAGTAAACCTCCGGCAGAAAAAGTAAACTACCTGATGACGGCAGGAATGATTTCTTCTATTGCCGGCTTTTTCTGGGGACTGGCTTTTCCTGTTAATGAAAACCTGTGGACGAGTTCTTTTGTACTGGTTACTTCCGGGTTTGGGGCTTTGTTGCTTGGTGCGTTGTATTTTCTGATAGATATAAAAGGCAGAACAAAAGGAATTTTATTTGGATTGGTATTTGGCGCGAATGCTATTGCCGCATATTTTCTTGCAGATGTTTGGGCTTTGATATTTTACAGGCTGAAGTTCGGCGGCGCTCCGCTAAATGAAATTGCAGTGAATGGTATGATTAACGCAGGGTTTAAACCGGAGTTGGCAAGCCTGTTGTATGCATTGGCTTTTGTGGTATTCAATTTTGTGCCGGTGTATATACTTTACAGGAAGAAGATATTTATTAAGTTGTAAAGCCGGGGAGGGGTCGGGCAATGTTGAAAAGTGAGACGAAAAAAGATTTATAGTTTTTGGTTTATAGTTTATTGTTGAAAAACCTGAACATGGTGAGCGTTGAAAAGCGAAACAACGCACAAACCACAAACCATAAACCACAAACCACAAACCATAAACCACAAACCTGCAACCTACCCCAAATTAAACTGTTTGCTTGCCATTTCTTCAACTGCTTTCCCTATAGCTAAAGCTGCGGTAGCTGCGGGTGAAGGCGCATTCAATACGTGAATCGCATTGTCTCTCGCTTCAATTTTAAAATCGTCAATCATACTGCCTTCTTTTGAAAGTGCCATTGCACGCACACCGGCACGCGCAGGAACAATATCATCGGGTTCAAGTGTTGGAATTAACTTTTGTAATCTTTTAAGAAAGTAAGATTTTGAAAAAGCGCCGCGATACTCATCCAAACCAAAACGCCAGTGCTTGGCAAAAAATTTCCAGGTGCCACCATAAGAAAAAGCGTCTGCCGTATCCTTCAGGTTGAAAGCCGTTTTGTTATATCCTTCTCTTTTAAAAACAAATACGGCATTTGGTCCGCATTCAACACCGCCCTTTATCATCCTGGTAAAATGCACGCCAAGAAAAGGAAACTGAGGATTAGGAACAGGATAAATGAGGTTGCGTACTTTCGTTCTTCCTTTTTCACTCAGGTCATAATAATCTCCTCTAAAACCAACGATAGCGCTATCTGTTCCGGTACCTTCTTTTTTTGCTATGCGGTCGCTTTGCAAACCTGCACAAGCGATAATATACTTTGCTTCAAAATTTTGTTGGTTGGTTTTAATGATGGTTTTTTCTCCATCTTTTACAAAATCCCTGGCTTCAGTATTCAGAAATACTTTACTTCCTTCAAATTTTTGCTCAAGCAGTTCAGCGAGTTTTTCAGTAAATCCAACAAAATCTATAATTCCTGTGCATCCAACCCAAATACCGCTGATGCCTTCACAATATGGTTCAATTTCTTTAATCTCTGCAGCAGTAATCATTCTTATATCTTCAACACCATTAGCAATGCCATTGTTGTAAACTTTATTCATGTGCGCCAGCTCGCTTTCTTCTGTGGCTACAATTACTTTACCGCAAATGTCATGCGCAATGCCGTGCTCTTTTGCAAAGGCTACAATTTCTCTTCTTCCCTCCACGCAATTTTTGGCTTTATACGAGCCCGGTTTATAATATATACCTGAATGTATCACACCTGAATTATGCCCGGTTTGATGTGCAGAAACCCTGCCTTCTTTTTCAAGCACCGCTATTTTTAAAGATGGGTACCTGTTGTTTAATTTATATGCTGTGGCTAAGCCCACACAACCGCCGCCTATTACAATAATATCAAACGAGTTTTTGCTCATAAATGTCAGATTATTAAATCATGGCGCAAGATAGTGGAGATGCGTGAGGCAGCAAAAAACGGGTGTATTTAAAATTGTCGCATTGCCTGGCTTCGTGTGGGCGGTGGGGACACCGCCCACGGCGGGCCGCCCTGGCTGGTGTCTCCACCAGCCAGCGACAATTTTGAACGCACCCGCAAAAAACCAAATTTTTTTTTGATGTATATAAAAATAAAACCGGGCAATATTATGCCCGGCTTTAGATATTTAATTGGGGTTTTGTCAGAAGGGTAATGTTACAGGAAAAGAAAGCGGCCCTATATATATGGTTCCTTTATTATCGCATGTGCCGTCTCCAAAATCTAAAGTAGCAGTAGAAAGTGTTGTTTTAAAATCTACTTTTCCGGCGGTAATATTGTTGCAGGCAACTTCTTTTACAAGCGGAGATGTGATTGTGCCATCAATATCTCCCAGGGAAGAAGTGCTTGAAATATTACCCGTTATAGAATAAATGTCATCGCCAAATACCAATGGTGTGGAAGATCCTGCGGTTTGTGTGTAGTGCTGTACGCCTTTCAAATGAAAGGCTGTTCCGTTGGGTATGGTTATAATGCCATCAATAATATCAATTTTAAATTCAGTGGCTGATATAGCAGTGATTTTATAATCTCCCTCTATTTTATATCCGTTCACATAAAAGTTGTTGAATACCGGAACTACTTCAGTGCCAGGTATAGATATCCATTGATCCAGTTTAAAACTTATTGAACCTTTGGCGTTGTATCCTCTTAATGTACAACCAGTGCCAAAGTCAACCAACACATTTTTGGGAAAATCAACAAGTCCGCCAGGCGAAGCGGTTACCGTAGCGCAACCATATTTCCTGCCGGATGTTACTCTTCCGCTTTCTGATTCGGGGGCGCCGGTTACAAACATAATGTCGAGAGCGGTATTTAAAGCAGAATAAGCAGTTGCAGAAGCTGAAACCGAAGCTACGGTTTCCTGGTTTTGCGCATCAGAGGTTTCTGTTTTCCTGGCGTCTTTCTTACAGGATGCAATTAGCGCATATGCTGCAAGTGCAACACACAGTGTGCGGGAGGTAGAAGATGAAAAAATCATAAACGATTCTAATTATTGGTTAAAAAAATAAGACTACTTAATGTAAAACAGTTATTAAACATCTTTTTCTGGGAGAGTTTGGAAACTGAGGTAAAAACCTGTTATCTGGAAAATAGGAGAACCTAATTAAAAGGGTAGTATAGTAATTAGCAATAATCATGCCTTGCGGGTATGGTATAAGGTAAAGAGTAAGGCATAAAGTTTGGGGTATAGGGCGAATATATGATGCCAGTATATTGCGCCTTCTGTCTTGCGCATATAGCCTATCCCTCTTTAATCGTATCTTTATGTAAGTAAAGTTTGTAAGCATGGATATTAAAAATAATATACTCGAAACAATAGGCAATACTCCGCTGATAAAATTGAATAAGATTACAAAAGATCTGCCTTGTACGGTTGCTGCAAAGGTTGATTATTTTAACCCGGGTAATTCTATTAAAGACAGGATGGCCATTAAAATGGTTGAAGTTGCCGAACAGGAAGGTAAATTAAAGCCCGGCGGAACAATTATTGAGTGTACCTCCGGCAATACAGGAATGGGGCTGGCATTGGCAGCATCGGTAAAAGGTTATAAATGTATTTTTACTTCTACTGATAAACAGTCAAAAGAAAAATTTGATATTCTGAAGGCGTTGGGGGCAGAGGTAATTGTGTGTCCTACAAATGTTGAACCTGATGATCCGAAGAGTTACTATTCTGTCGCAAAAAGGCTGGCAAAAGAAATTCCTGACGCTTTTCTCTGTAATCAATATGATAATCTGGCTAATCGATTAGCACATTACGAAACAACGGGCCCGGAAATTTGGGAGCAGACTGATGGAAAAATCACGCATCTTGTATCCACTGCGGGAACGGGTGGAACCGTTACGGGAACTGCAATGTTTCTCAAAGAAAAAAATCCAAATATACAGGTATGGGCAATTGATGCTTATGGTTCACTGCTTACAAAATTTTTCAGAACCGGGGAGTTGGATATGAACCAGGTACATCCATATATATCCGAAGGGTTTGGTGAAGATTTTGTGCCGCAGAATTATGACATGAGTGTGATAGATTATTTTGAACAGGTAACGGATAAGGATGGTGCAATTATGGCCAGGAGACTGGCTAAAGAAGAAGGAATTTTTTGTGGTTACAGTGCAGGAAGCTGCCTGCAGGGGTTGATGCAGTTAAAAAGCAGGTTAAAAAAAGATGATCTTGTTGTGTGTATTTTTCATGATCACGGCAGCCGGTATGTTGGTAAAATATATAATGATCAATGGATGATGGAACGCGGATTTATGGATGTAAAAACATTTAAAGATATTATTTCAACACGCGCTGAAAAACCCCTGGTAATTATACATCCATCGGAAACTGTCGCCAAGGCATTTGAGTTGATGAAAAAATATGATATTGAAAATATTCCGGTAATTGATAAAGATAACCTTGTGGGATCAATATCGCAGATTGTGTTATATCATAAAATTTTCGACAGCCCTGGTATAAAGGAAGCGGCTGTGAGCACTATAATGGGTGCGCCATACCCGCTGGTATCATTTGACACACCGGTAGAGCGATTGGTAAAACTTATCAACAAAGAAAACGGTGCCATACTTGGAAAAGACGAAAGTGGAAAAATGCATATTATTACCAAATATGATATCATTGCATTAATAACTAAACTTTAAAATTTTGTTTAATACGGCATTTACAGTTCTGAAACTGTATTAATGTTAAAACTTTTATTGTTATTTGACAATGAATATTTTAGAGAAATATAGTTTAATGTTCCACCAGTAAATCTTCTATTTCATTTATAAGTAATATTACGAATGTTAATAAAGTCTTAATACGTGATTGTATGTAGAAAAAAAAGTTACAAAATTGGGGGAAACCTCTATAGGCCGGTGGATAACTGGTGAGTATCTTTGAAATGAAGTTGATTGATGAGGAAGAACTACACCTCGACCGTCCAATTCCTGGAACCGTCCTAAAATAATTGAGTCCAAATCCTTTGAAAGGGTAGACAAAATCCGGTATCAATCAACTTTCTTTTTAGCATATTTAACCGTTAAGCCATATATCCACTTAGTATCCAAATCCTGAAAAATCACCGTTAATTTATCCAATAATCTTTTTTTGAAAAACCAGCCCCCGTGAAAAGTCCATTAACCTGAAATGAGAAACTGATCAACCTTGGACAACGAGTTTTGTATGAGGTCCCTAAAGTCCAATCCTTAGAACATCTATTCTTAGAGGCTCTAACAAAAAGAAATGAAGGCTGTCTCGCTTTGAGGCAGCCTGTTTTTATAATACTTATTGCAGTTTATTTTCTACCTATATTTGTTTCCCTATTTAGCCGGCTCATATAAATAATTGAAAATGACGAGGCTATTTTTGTTAGTATAGAGTAAATTCATTAATCTTGAATTACAACTTAAGCGCTACAATGCAACACGAAGAAGATTTTGATGCAAATTTGGCCGGTGAAGATAAAAGTAGTGAGGAAGCCAAAAGCAGGTGGTTTAAAAGAATAAAAAAAGGTATAACTACATCCACAGCCGAAAAAAAGGAAGCTCCTGATGGCTTATGGATGAAATGTCCTAATTGTAAATATACCTGTACGGTACTCGAACTAAAGGAAAATCTTTTTGTTTGCCCCAAATGCAATTATCATCACCGTATCGGCAGTCATGAATATTTTGATATTCTTTTCGACAACCAGGAGTATGAGGAGTTGTTTGATAATGTACGGTCGGTTGATTTCCTGCAGTTTAAAGATCTCAAACCTTATAATAAACGCCTGGAAGAGGCTTATTCCAAAACGGGGCTTAATGATTCTCTTTCCGTTGGAGTAGGAAAATTGCACGGTAACAACCTTGTGGTATGTTGTTCAGACTTTAATTTTATCGGTGGTTCATTGGGTAGCGTAATGGGCGAAAAAATTGCCAAAGCAGTTGATTTTGCCATCAGCCATAAATATCCCTTAATGATTATAAGCAAAAGTGGTGGCGCCAGAATGATGGAGAGCGCTTTTTCACTTATGCAGTTAGCCAAAACATCCGGTAAGCTATCCCAGCTTGCCGATGCAAAGCTCCCTTATATATCCCTTTGCACAGATCCCACATATGGCGGCACAACCGCTTCTTTTGCTATGCTGGGCGATGTTAATATTGCAGAACCCGGAGCAATGATTGGGTTTGCCGGGCCAAGGGTAATTAAAGAAACCATTAAAAAAGATCTGCCCCCTGGTTTTCAAAGCTCTGAATTTTTAATGGATCATGGGTTCCTCGATTTTATAGTGGAACGCAAAGAACTAAAAGATAAGCTGGCTGTGTTGCTTACGCTGTTTAAATCATAGCCTGTTGCCGTATTAATGTATGTCTATCAAAAATCGTTCTGCATTTTTTGAGTATTATATTGAAGACAAGTATGTCGCAGGGCTTGTATTAACCGGTACCGAAGTTAAATCTATAAGAGAAGGCAAAGCAAGTTTTAACGACAGCTATTGCTATTTTCACAAAGGAGAGCTTTGGATAAAAAGCCTGCATATTTCAGAATATAGTCATGGTACATATAATAATCATGACCCTTTGCGTGAAAGGAAAATATTACTAAGCAGGAAAGAACTGAACAAACTGGAAGGAAAAATAAAAGAGAAAGGATTTACTATTGTGCCTTTAGCGCTTTTTTTTACAGAAAAAGGCCTGGTAAAGCTGGAGATAGGATTAGGCAAAGGAAAGAAAACACACGACAAAAGAGAAACCATAAAAGCGAGAGATGCTGAGCGGGAAATAAAACGGAAATATGGCGTATAAAGATATTTGAACGTTGTAAGCAATTTATTTACAATACTTTTAGAAATCCTTCGTTAGATTGTATCCAATATTAATCATTATTCCCAATTAAGACGCATGAGGGTAATAATCATCTTTGTTTTTTTAGTATCCTTTTTAAATGGATTTAGCCAGGGCATAAAAGGCAGTTGGTACGGAAGTGCCGATATTTTGCTTGGCGGCTCCCACAATAACTATCTTATTGAATTAGATCTTAAGCAGGAAGGCAATGAAGTAAAAGGTGTAATCAGCTATTATTTTAAACAAAGCTTTCAGAGTTTTTACGTAAAAGGCACTTATAATGCCGGCAAAAGAGAGATAACCATTAAAAATATTCCCATTACATATTTCCGTGCTTCTGCCAATAATGGTGTTGAGTGCATCATGGATTTAAACGCAATTGTTACAGCCTCAAGAGTGAGCACAAATATTAAAGGCGTATTTACAACACAGGGTAAATACAAATATACCTGTCCGGATATTGCTTTCGATTTTGTGTATGGTGAACAATTGAATACCGATAGTCTTGTTGATAAATTTTCTCCCATAACCAAAATGTGGAAACCAACTGAAGAAGATGTGGTAGTAAACCCACAGGAAGACAGAACGCCTGATTCCGTAGATCTTAAGGTAAAAGAACCCAGTTTTGAACAACTCGAAGCCAAAAAAATTCAGATAGAATTTAACAAGCGCACAGAAGTAGTAACAAAAGAGTTGCTGGTAGATTCAGATTCACTGCGACTAACCTTTTACGATAATGGTATAGTGGATGGTGATAGTATTTCAGTATTCTACAATAAAGAACCTATATCAACCCATCAATCATTAACCGAACGTGGTATTATTTATTACGTGGTTTTGGATTCTACCAAACCGTATAGTGAAATAAGTATGTTTGCCGAAAACCTCGGTACTATATCTCCCAATACAGCGCTTATGGTAATTACGGATGGCATTAACAGGTATGAGGTATTTCTGTCGAGCAGTTTATCGCAAAATTCTACAGTGCGTATTCGCAGGAGGAGGTAACTGCTGATACCTGAAAGCCTACTGCTTCTTTCTCATTATCTTGCAGCCATGGTTATTACACAGGCAGCATATTTAATCAGCAGCCCCGATTATACAAAGTGCCCGCCGCCAGACAGGCCGGAATATGTTTTTACCGGGCGGAGTAATGTGGGTAAATCTTCTCTCATCAATATGCTTTGCAATAAACAAAAGCTGGCAAAAACCTCCGCTTCTCCGGGCAAAACACAAATGATCAATCATTTTTCCATTGAGAGCGGAACAGATAAAAAGAAAACACAATGGTATATTGTTGACTTGCCCGGCTATGGTTTTGCAAAAGTTTCGCAGCAGCAAAGAAAGCACTGGGAAAAAATGACAAAAGATTATCTTACCAAAAGACCAAATATTGTAAATGTTTTTGCACTGATTGACAGCCGGCATTCGCCCCAAAAACCCGATCTTGATTTTCTTAACCGGTTGGGAGAGTGGGGCATTCCCTTTACTATTGTTTTTACAAAAACCGATAAATCAACCCAGCAGGAGGTAAGCCGCAATATCAAAGCATTTTTAACTGCAATGAAAGAAAACTGGCAATTTCTGCCCCGGCATTTTACTACAAGCAGTACAAAGCAAACCGGGCGCGATAAAATTTTAGATGCCATTGATAAATGGAACGAAGCATTCAAAAACCAGGGAGGAATTTCAGAAGAATAGGGAGATAAATCCTCTAACGGTATGCCTATACCGCTTTTAAGAGGAATGCGGCAGCTATCAGTTCACTACTTTATTAGCGCAACTGCTGCTGGCAAATGCCTCTGGTTTTGCTTTAAATGCAAAGCCCATTCCCAGTATATAACCCATCGCTTCGCGTAATGCTTCATTACTTTTAAAGTGCGGGTTAGTGTTGATGTCGGCATGAACTTCCATATCAACATCATACTGTGTAAACAGGTCGCATAATTCGTAAGCAATCTCAATGCTTTTAGCAACTTCTACCAGCATTCTTTCTTTAATAGAATATTGCTTTTTTGTTTTTTCATTATGGATGAACATAAATCCACCATGCCCTTCCCGAAGAAATACAATTACAGTAGCAAATTCTGTTTCTGCTCCTTTAACCTGTGAATCTGTGCCGATGCAAACCTTAAGGCGAAAGCCGTTTTGTTTTTCGCGGATGATGGCACGTTTTACTTCTTCTTTAATTGGGAGTAGGAATCGTTCTCCATTAAATTTTCTCCATAACATACGAGAGGGGGTTTGTGTAATTTACGTAATATTTTATTCTTATAGCCAATTCGGGAATATATTTCATGCGTTCATAACATTTTACTTTTCACCAGGGTTTAAAATATTAAAAAACCCGGAAGAAGGTGTATAAAGGGTGAATGTCTTTTTTACGATCAACCAACTCCATTTAAATATTTTTCGGGTATTTTTGTAAATATGGAGCAAACCATTTCTCACGATACGATAGCTGAAGAAAAACTTTCCTTCGAGCGTTTTCGGCAGGAAGTAATAGATGATTATAAACAGGCTTGCGAAAGCAGGGAAGCCAGTTTGCTCGGTCGTAAGGAAGTACTTACCGGCAAAGCTAAGTTTGGCATTTTTGGTGATGGAAAGGAAGTGCCGCAGGTTGCTTTATCCAAATTTTTTAAGCCCGGCGATTTTTATGCCGGCTATTACCGCGATCAAACCATTGCTTTTGCCACAGGCGTAGCTACAATTGAAGAATTTTTTTCGCAGTTGTATGCCAATCCTGATGAAGCTGATGAACCACATAGTGCCGGCAGGCAAATGAACGCACATTTCTCTTCCGCGTTTATGGATAAGAATGGGGAGATACTTGACCTCGTTAATCTTAAAAATTTCACCAATGGCATTGCGCCAACCGCAGGACAAATGCCGAGAGCCGTTGGTTTAGCTTTTGCCTCTAAAGTTTTCAGAGATATTGAATTGCTGCACCAGTTTAAAGCATTATCTAATAATGGTAACGAGGTTTGCTTCTGTACCATTGGCGACGCATCAACCGCGGAGGGACATTTTTGGGAAGCCATTAATGCGGCAGGCGTAATGCAGATTCCATTGGCAATTTTTATTTGGGATGATGCTTACGGCATATCGGTTCCTTCCGGAGAGCAAATTGTAAAAGGCTCCATTTCTGACGCGCTGAAAGGATTTCAAAAAAAGCATAATACCGACGGTATTGATATATATAAGGTGAAATGCTGGGATTATGCAGGCATGTGTGAAGTGTTTGAAAACGGTATTCAAAAAATTAGGGAAACACATACACCGGCAGTATTTCATGTTGTGGATGTAACACAACCGCAGGGACATTCAACTTCGGGTAGCCATGAACGCTATAAGTCGCAGGAAAGGCTGGAG
>JADLCD010000027.1 GCA_020847395.1 Chitinophagaceae bacterium | reverse complement strand
TGTATTGCTGGCTGTAGGTTTGATTAATCAGGCTGCTTTGCAAGCTGTCGTTTGATATTAATCCTCGTTTTGCCGCCCTGTCGAGCCATGCAAAATCCGGTTGCTTACCAAGCATAAACCCAATACCCGGAGCGCCGCTACGCCAGTTCTGACCCAGTATCTTTGTACTATCAGTATACCCTGGAATAAACGTGGTGGATCCTTCACTATATGTAAGATTTGCTCTTTTTATGGAAGTAATAATTTTTCCAAACGCTTTTACAAATGCATTCAGCTCCGGCAGATCATTAGGGTCGCGTTTCTTTTTGATTTTTGAAGTATCGGATCTTGCATTCTGATTGGCAGATGCCCTGGGCGGTTTGTTTGAACCGCCATCGTCCTGTTGTTCTAATGCCCGCAATATTCTGAATTTACTGTAAAGCCTTGTGAAATCCAGCTCAACAGTTGCCGCCTTGGCATTACTATTTTGAATGGTATTGCCCAAGTTAATTGCTAACCGCGAAGCTCCGAGCCAGCTATAAGTTGTTTTATACGAAACATTAGCATTAATCCAATCCGTTGCCGGTATTTTATTAGTAGGCAGGTTATATGTAAAATCTGCTCTTTGATTGAACAATACATTTCTACCTCCTTTAAAAAGATTTTTCCAGAGTGAATCTTTTTTAATCTTGTTATCTAACCTTCCTGCGGGCTCATCAATTCTTGCATTGTTCAATGCTTCATAATCAAAATTAAGAGAACGTGTAATATCCCAACGGTAGTTATAATGCCTGTCAAAAGTAAAGTACTTGTCGTAGGTTTCCGGAATTTTGTATGGGCTTGGCAGTGTGCCGGGCACATATACTTCACGTGGGCGCAATGCACCAAACTGCCGGTTTAAATCCCAGCGTATACTAATGAGTGATGGTGTTAAATTAACATTGAAATCTCTTATTGCGTCAAACCAGGGCGATTTACTCTTTATAATTTTTTTAAATGGTTCAATCCATTTTGCCTGGCCGGTATAATTATATCCAATTCCGCCCTTGTATTTTTTTATTTCATTATTCTCTATTGTTGGGCTATGCGATTTTACGGATGTGTATGAATAGCTGAAATCGAGGTTGGATATGCTCCAGATTTTTTGCTTTTTACCTTCAGGCAATACTTTTCGCACATTGGTAAACGTAATTGTTTTTATGGTAGTAATGTCAATAGCAGCATTACGTATCGAATCGCGCTGATCGGCCGCCGCTGCCTTAAGTTTATCTTTAAGTTTTATATCCTTATCATAAGGATCATATTCCGGGGTGCTTACGGTTTGTGAAACACCTGCATAAAATGGTATTTCTATACCGGTTCCTCTTGGCAACAGTTTTCCAAGCTGCATGTTTGCCGCCGCATCAAATTGAACAAAATTATCTCTTGCCCTTTCATTTACCCGCTGCTCCAATGTTCCGAAACCTGCGGTATGCATATTGCCCGAAAAGGTAAGCGTACCCAGGTCAGCAAGTGCAATATCAACCCTGCCTAATGCTGCATAGCCGCCATGTTCATCTATTTCTGATAATCGCAATTCATTTATCCATACTTCAGTACAAACAGGAGTGCCAGTGCCATTTCCGGGATTTTCTATACCCACCAATATACCTTTTACTTCACCAAAATTGGGACTTCCTATTACAGAATATGTTCTGCCATCTACCACTTTACGGTAAATATTGGTAGGATTAAACAGTTGCGTATTTCTTTCCGCTTTTAAAGATTCTAAAATACTAAGGCTAAAATCAAGATTATTTTCTTCAGGCCAAATATCTGTATCTACAGTAGCCCCTGCTGCAGTTATTTTTAAGGGAATTTTTATTTCATAAAAGTTATTAATAAAATCGTTGCCTATTCTTACTACTGCATTTATTTTTCCATCTGAAAGCGCAGGCTGACCATTAACACTTTCAGCATGAATAAACATCATAAGTTTACGATATTGCCTTACATCAAGATTCATTGTTTTAAAAACACTTCTGCTTTCCCCACTGGGCAGGTTGCATATCTGCATATTCATAGACTGCTCATTTTGCAGAATATTGATCCCACCATTACTCAAAGATTGTACACGCTCAATACCCGGAGGTATGCGGTAAGGCACAGGCTGCCTGCGTTCATTCTCTTCAATATTAACAGCACCAACGTTAAAGCTAACGGGGTCGTTTGTGCTTATTGCTTTATATACTCCTGCCGTATCAAGTTCATATCCAAATTTTCTCCACTGGTTTCTTACAAGGTCAAGCTTGGCAAAACGTAATACCGTTGAATCTTCAAATCCTGTAAGGAACATACGTATAAACTGGATAGACTTAAAGTCAGGTATATTACCTATTTTTTTATCGTAGCTATTTACGGGTATACGAAACTGGTACCAAACCTGGCTTTCCGTTTGGCCATTGGCTAATTTTACCGTTGTTTCTTTTCTATCAACAATAAAGTTTGTTCCAATCTGCATTTGCGCATCATCCTTGGGTTTTATTTCAACACGGTACTGGAAATATTCTTCATTCTCATTAAGCGTATTATCCTTATTTAAATCTTCCGCATCGGGGTACATTGTAGCAGAAGTTGACAAGATTGATTCTGTAGATACAGGTGAATTTCCCTGGGGGCTATTAAAATTTTTATACCGTCCCAGTATGCCCGTTCCTGCCTGGTCATAAGTAGCGTCACGATAATAACGGAAGTTATCTGATGAAGGATCAGCAGATGCTGCCTGGTAAGCCGGAGAACCCCCTCCTACCTGGGCCTGAAGGCTTTGCAGGTATGGAGCAAATTTTGTTTTTTCATCATCATCTCTCAATCCATCAAAACCAACGTCCTGGTATGGTCTGTCGTCAGGGTCATTGCTAAACGCCTGTGTTACCTGTATAGGATTTACCGGCATAGTACCCCAAACAGAATTATCTGTTTGAGCAGGAATTTTTGGTGTAGGCAATCCATTTTCATAACCACGTTTACCATCCTTCAATATATCTTCTGATATATTACCCAGGTTAAAATATAATTGTCCCCCGGCTGCATTTGTGTTTTTTAAGAATGGATCAAGCACCCAGAACTCTATGAATTCAACATTATTTGTTTCAAAATCTGTTTGATCGATGGAACGCATCATTCCACCCCAGCGTTTTGCAGGATTAATTAATCTGCCATTGGCATCAACAGTTGTTGCATCATAATTATAAGGGCCGCGTTCTTTGGGATAATAAGCAAGATCAAACGTTACCAACTGATTTAACCCGTACTCAGATGTACGCAAAGGGAAAATCTCAGACTGGGATACGGCACGAACCCGTGGGTCAGACAATTCATCTACTTTTCCCTGTAGCGGATTACTGGAATTTTTATTCTCCTGTAAAATAGGTTCAATATTATACCAGGCTAATTTTGCCCTGTTTTTTCCGTAATCAAGCGTATTATATTGTGTTGCTTCAGGAAAGAGTACATTGCCATTTTTATCTGTTGCACCTGCAGGGGTGCTTGCGAGCGCCCAACTAATGAGAGGAAAGCGTAAATCAATATTAGCCCTTGTTCCTTCAAAATCATCTATATAAATTAACCCTGCGCTGCCTTTACCAATTTGCGGCGCATGTCCCGGAATCATTTTAGCACCTTCACCAAAAGCAGTTATGGTTGATATA
>JADLCD010000026.1 GCA_020847395.1 Chitinophagaceae bacterium | reverse complement strand
GCTGAGCCTCTGTTGCCTTAAACGTATCATACAGGATATCATACATCAAACAAGATCACTTAATCAAAATATCAGAAATTTTGGCAAATTAAATTTTGGACTGAGTTAAACAGCAAGCCCTATTTATGAGCGAAAAAGCGCATGGTGTTCTGGCCTTTGTCCTGTGCATCCGGTCGAAAAGTTATATGGTTCAGCGACAGCCTTTACCGTCGTCAATGTTCAATGTAACGAATGTTTCCGATGCACTGTACCTTGCCCTGATTCAGCTTTTAATCTTCATTACGGAAGTGAAAAGGATACATGGATAACCAAAGCAGTGGATTATTTAATGGTGGGGGCATTCCCCGGTTATATTTGGGGTTGGTTTCAACTGCCTGATACGAAAAATGTTCTTGACGTGCAAAAAATTGCCACAGTTTACAGCTATTCTTTATTAGGAGCATTGGTAACGTTAAGTGTATATGCCATTATAAAAACAGTTTGGCCAAAACATAAACAAAGATTACTGGTAAGGTTGTTTGCCGCACTTGCAGTGTCCAGTTATTATTGGTTTCGCCTGCCACAATTAATCGGGCTAAGTAATTTGGATACAAATGGTGTGCTGATTAATTTAAGCAATGAGCTTCCTTTGTGGACTAAGTACATTTTAAACCTGATTTCAACAAGCTTTTTCTTTTGGTGGTTTATTTTGCTTCAGCCTTCTAAAAAAAGCTGGTCAGTACGTCCGGCTTTTTCGCAGTAAGTTTCTGTTTTATAAGTGTATCTCTGTTGCATAAGCAAGGTATTTCTTCTTAAAGATCATTGTTGATTAAGGATTCTTTTTTAAAACCGAAAGGCTGCGAGTGGTTCTATTTTAAAAGATCCGAAGATATCAATGTTTCGGCTATTTATTCATCTCCAACGATTTTGTGATCCCATAATATATTCTTTGCAGCAAGGTCATATTCCTTGTAATAACAAGCGCTCTTGCTTTTAAGCCATCCTTGAATTGCAGGCTCCTTTTTCGTGTTGTTAACAATCCCTCGGGCAAATCTATCCTGCCCAGGAAGCTGCTGTCAACCGATATATCAGATACATAATTCAGTCTGCCCCGGATAAAACCCACTTCCTGGTAAGGATACGCATCAAACCTCAACTGCACATTCATACCGGCATCTACTTTTCCAAAATTATTTTGTGCTAATCTTATCTCGGCATAATAACTGGCATCTGCCGGACTAACATAGCCGATCAATTTACCCTGCTCCAAAAATTGATTTTTTTGTAACGGCAAAACAAATGTCAGCTTCCCGCCAACGGGACTCCATTCGTTCTCCACATAGCGAGGCTTCTCCGCAGTGTCTGCCTGTGATTGGCCTTGTGCGTTAGCTGGCGACGCTGCGGTGGGCGGAGAGAACGCGTATTAGTTTAAAGTAATATTACTTTATCTTAGTGTTAACCTATGCCGGTATTGAGTTCATTGAACAAAAATTGCATTACATACATATGAATTCATGTCGCTGGAATCCGCCGCTTGTGGCACAACCGGAAGATTATATACACAGTTCTGCTAAATATTACATTACCGGTGAGCAGGGTGTATATAATGTTTGTAACAACATGTTGTTACAGGATGTAGATTTGACGAAACAAAGACGATGATTATGCCTCGCAGAGTCCAGCTCACGCACAAAAAGCTCGGCGTTGAGACTGCGGAGAATCCAATGCATAAGCAATGAAAAAATTAAAATTAAAAGCGCTGCAATTGGGTGCAACAGAAATTTTGACAAGAGAACAGTTGAAAAGAATTGTAAGTGGAGGTGAGGCAGGAGGTGCAATTTGTATTCCATGTACAAATGATGATGGTTGCCGTTCGACTCAGGAATGTAGGTCATCTCCATCTTGTCCGAAAATAGCAAAGGTGTGTGCAAAAAAATATTGGGCTTAAATTCTCTTTACAAGTTGTAATGAACATAAAGTTCATTACAACTTATGAATTGCCCACTAATATGCTATTATTACATAATTGATTGTATATTGTATGAATGCAAGCAAAATTTTGACCCTTTTTTATTTACTTCTATTTAGTAAGCTTTCTTTCTGCCAGGTCACTCGTGAGGTTAACGGAACTATTACGGAAGTTAGTTCAGGGAAAATATTTTTGGTGCCGGTCTCAAATTCTTTGGGAATTTATGGAGGAAAACTGGATTCAGCAGATATTGTCAACGGCTCTTTTGCCTTAAAGGTTAAGCACTTCTCTGAAATCCCAACCGCATACAGATTTATTCTTCAAAATGAAAAAAGAAATCTTGAGACAGGGTTCATTTTTCTCGAATCTAAGAAGCAAACAGTATTTATTGATTCTACAGATGGATACAGGTCACCAATAGTCCTTAATTCAAATCTTCAATTGGAACTGAAAAACAAATATGAGAAATTCTTCGAGACTATAGTTACTGAAGGCAGAGCGTTGGATATTAGGATAGAGGATGCTTATAACAAGTTTAACGATAGTCTTCCTGTTGACTCACTAAGTATTTTTCTCGAACTTGGTAATGCCTTAGATAAAAGGGGGGATTCTCTCATGCTAGAATATTGCAACTTGAATCGTACGTCTTATGTGGCACTTTGGAAGTTGATAGAAAGATTTGAACAACGCGGGTACAGGTCCGAATATTGGAAGGCTTTTCATACATTAAGTAATGATATCAGGGAAACCCCATTGGGAGTAACCTTTAACGAGTTATTGCGGAAGGCTCAGGTGCTGGCAGTAGGAAATCTATTCCCCAAACTTAAACTGTATGAAATTGTTAACTCTGATAGCTCAGCGATATTGAATTTAAAGGGGTCCAATAAGTATACACTCATTAATTTTTGGTTCAGCTCTTGTATACCCTGCATTAAAAAATTTCCCGAACTTAAGAGTATGTATAATACTTTTAGGTTATACGGGTTTGAAATAATTGGTGTTTCTGTTGATAGAAAACAAGATTTAAATAAACTTAAATCAGTTATTGCCAATTCACGACTCCCATGGCCTCAGTACATTGATTGGGGGGGACAAAAATCCGAGGACATGATAATTAATAGTTTTCCAACTACATTTTTGTTAGATACTAATGGAGTAATAATAAAGAAAAATATAGCCTTTGAAGACTTGAAATCTATATTGGAAGAGCTTCAACTCAAGTCAATATATTGGAATAGCAATAATTATGATCCGTTGTAGCGTTTAATCTCCTTCAAAATCCACATTTCCTCCTAAAGGGTATTGAATATTCTATTTTTAAAAAAAATTCTGAGGGAAAAATGACTTTAAAAAAATACTTTTTCATTACGGGTATACCGGAATGAAGGTTTGTAGTTTTGCATTGTTAAACGTTTTATTTCTAACTTTGAAATGCAAAAACAATGAAAAAATTAAAATTAACCTTCGTGAATGCTAAAGACGTTGAGTTACTTTCAAGGGAACAATTAAAAGAAATCACGGGAGGAAGTGGAAGTGGTGGCCCCCTCACCAAGTGCCTTACAGGACCTTGTACGCTAAGTGTTCAAGGCAGTAACGGTCAATGGGTCACCCGTGATGGAAATTGCGCTTCTCATGTTGACACCAGCGGACCATTTGGGATTCCTAATGTAACCTGTTACTGCTCAACAGGCTTGGGCCAGGTTCCTCTTTCGTCTAATGGAGGGGTGAGCAGATGCACTCAGTAATAAACATTGTTATGGCAGAAAAGTAAGCATGCTTTTTCTGCCATTCTTTTAATTCACATTTTATGCGGTTTATTAAGTTCTTAATCCTTCTGTTCACTATTTCCATGTGTACAACAAAGGCTACAGTAAATAATTATAAAGTATCCGTAACGGGAAATTTGTCAAATCTTCCTGATGGGCAAATGTATCTTTTGAACGAACAAAATGAGAGAATAGACTCAACAGATACTAAAAATGGGATATTTGGTTTTCAGATATTTCTAAGCGATAGTAACAGATATGGATATGCATCTTTGGAACATATTGATCAAACAGGTGTTCAAAGATTTTTTAATTTTAAAAGCAATAGAACTTTTAGAGGCGGTCCACTTCTCCCTCAGTATTTTATTTTAGAAAGAGAAATAAAAATATCCGGGAATTTATTGGATGTTGATCCTGTTAGCCTGAAGTTGTATAAAAATATAAAACTTGTATATCCATCAGAAAAAATTAAGGGGGGGATACAAAATGATGTATTCATCAATGTAAATTTCAACTTTAGCGATCCGCAGAATGATTCAACCGTTGATACTTTACAGGCATTAATAAAAAAATATCCATTTTCCTATTACCTGTTGCATGAATTAAACATTCATAGAAATAATTATACCACACAACAGCTTAAGGATTTTTTAGCTTTATTTAATTCTGATGTTCGGGAGCTTTACGATTTTAAAGCACTAGATAATGCAATTGCTATTAGAAACAACGATAATACCACAATCTTAAATACAAATTTTAAATCTACAAACGGGGAAGTTAACTGGTTTAATAGATAGTGCAGCCACAATCAATATGGTTATTCTATGGGCAAGTTGGTGTGGGCCTTGTATAGAAGAAATACCTGATCTTAACAAAGTGTACAATAGGTATGGTGAAGACAAAAGCGTTCAAATGGTATCATTATCATTAGACACTGATGAATCAAACTGGCATGATGCATTGCAAAATCATCCAATGCCGTGGCGACAACTGTTACTTCCGTCTTCATTACACAGCAGCGGAAATGAAATATTAGGATTTGACGGAAGCATTCCAACGGTTCTGTTTTTTGACAACAGAGGAAAGCTGATAGAAAAGATTATTGGTTATGATAAAAATAATCTTAAGCGCTACCTTCAAATAATCTCAAGGGTAATTGAGAAAAATAAAGATTGACTTAATGTAGAACACGGTATTCTTATTTTTATAAGGGCCCCTTAAGCGGTTTTTGAAATTTGTGAAAATGAATAATTTTTTTTGAATGCACTTATAGTGCATTGGAGTGTTTGAACTTTATGCAGTTAATATATTTTTAAACAAAAGTTATTTTTATGAAAAAATTAAAATTAAAAGCGCTGCAATTGGGCGCTACAGAAATTTTGTCAAGAGAACAATTGAAAACAATTATGGGAGGAAGTGGTGGTGGAAATGGAAGTTGTACATTTAAATGTCCTGGTGGACTTAAGGAATGCACTTCTTCTACCGGTGACTGTAAAGAAGAAAAGAACGGTGTGGTTGTAGTATCCATTTCCTGCGACGGGATAACATATAAATGTTGATAGATACTTAAAAGAAAACAAAGATTCAAAATGTTAAAGAATCCTGAGTCTTTGTTTTCATTTTTTAGCAGTTAATATCTAAATATGATCGTGTGCAAATTTTCGTTTACTCTTCTCCTGGCATCCTTGTTCACTATTGGTTTCGCACAACAAAGTCCGCATACGATTCCTGTAGTGATGACAAATGATGTAGGAAGCGGCCCTTTTTTACCCTGGGCCGGGGAGACACAACTATATAAAGGGGAAAATTTTTTTAGAAATATGCCCGAAAACATAGTGAGCTTCCGGATAAAAAAGATCAGCGATGACCCAGGTTTGCCGGAACTTTATATCTTTTATGGAATAAATAGAGAGAATGAACGCGTTGTTATTTTTGATGCTGACTTTGACAAAGATTTAAAAAATGAAACTAAGTATATTTTCGGTCAGGATGTTTCTTACAAAAAGGATAGTGTCAGGCATCTTATCGATTCCATACCTCCCGTTGAAATAAGATATCCCGGAATTCCCTCTATCTTTTTAAAACCGTCTGTTTTTAACTGCTGCATAAAATATCTATCTAAAGAAGATTCTGCCTGGCATCTCGAGTTATATACCAACTACTACAGAAAGGGGGCATTCAAACAAAAAAACCAATCATATCAATTGGAGCTTTCTGGTTCAGTTAGCCCTGTTTTTAGAAAAGACTTAGCAGACTTTTATCTTGAAAAAGCTGATACAATACCAGAGAAAAGCAATGATAATATCCTCACGTATAAACTAAAGTCGACGGTATATGTTGACAACCGGGAGTTTGTAATTGATTCTTTAAGTAAGTATGGCGATACCGTTTGGGTTGTATATAACGGTAAAGTTGATTCTGCTTTTGGAGGCAGGGTGGGGTTATTCGCCAAGCCCATTCAAACCCAAACCTTAAAAATGAGAGCATTCAATCTCGCATCTCTGAGGGGGGATTTCGTTTTGTTAGACTTTTGGGGCACCTGGTGTGGTCCCTGCATCAAATTAATACCAGAACTCGTAGCTCTACATAAAAAATATGGTAACAAAGTAAAGTTTGTAAGCGTTGCCTATGACAAAAAGCAGAATTACGAAAAGCTAAAAAAAATGGTGAAGGACAAGCACATGAACTGGACACACTTGTTTACCGACGAGGACACCCTGAATAATATCAGCGATCAATATGAAGTCTCCTGCTATCCTACTTCAATTTTAATTGACCCGCAAGGCAAAATTGTTTTTCGCGGATGCGGGAGTCAGAATTTTACTGCTTTAACTAACTTATTGAGTTCCTATTTTAATTCAGAATAAATTAAATATGAACATTCCATATTTTTGTTACAAAGTTGTAGTATATAATTCATGCAATAGTAATCTTTACTTGCCCAAAAGTGTGCCCGCCAATGCACAGGCAAATCACCGACAGGTTACGAAGAATTCAATTCTTTTCTACATCTCTCCAATTCTATGCTATGAGTATTCCCACCTTTATCATCAACCTCAAATTCCGTACTGACCGAAAAGTCGATATAGCAAATGAATTTGAAGGGCGGAGCGAATTTGATACTTTTATTATTGAAGCATATGAACACGAAATTGGATCCATTGGTCTTTGGAAAACTATACAAAAAGTAATAAATATTGCTGTTGAAAAAAAATTAGACTACATTCTACTTTGTGAAGACGATCACCAATTTACAGATGATTATTCTTCACAGAAATTATTTGCTGCTATTGCAGAGGCTAAAGAAAAAGAAGCCGATATTTTATGCGGCGGGGTAAGCTGGTTTCAAAACGGCTTCCAGGTTTCTGATAATTTTTTCACAACAGGCAAGTTTTCCGGAATGCAATTTACAATTGTGTTTAAAAAATTCTACAATAAAATACCGGGAGCTGCTTTTACAGAATTTGATTCAGCAGATTACATAATATCAGGAAAAGACCAGTATTGGTCAGAACATTCGGTGGCAGTACCGCTCCAACTGGCGAAATTATTTCCTGGTTTAGTTCACATAGAGCCGGAAGCAAGTTTTTTCTATCCATCCTATTCGGAAGAAGATTTGAAAATGCTATTCGAAGAATCTCTTGTTTTTCCTGATGCTTATTGCTTTCACTTATGGGAAAGTTTGTCGTATGACAAATATCTGAGTAGGTTAAATAAATCTACTATTAAAACCCAAAAGAACTCATATAATAATCTGGTTAGGAGGTTTCTCTAACTGTTTATTCAGTCGGAGAATTTTAAACCTGGTGCTAAAGTCGAAAAACGGAACTTATATTTTTTTGACTATACCGCATTTATTATTGAAGTATTCTTTCAATAATCAGTTCACCCACTTTCTTACCCTGTGCAGCGCCTGCTTCAATACCGGTGCGGTAATGTATTCCACCATACACGCGACTGATAGATGCCTCTTCGGCTGCCTCCCGGAAAGAATTGAAATGCCTTTGCATACCGATATAACGCAGGTCGCTGGTGTCCTGGAACGCAAAATTGTTTCCGTACAGCTTAGCTAACACAGTAGAGGTACAGGCCGTAATAACGCTATGCCCGCTGGTGTATTCCGGAAATGCAGGGGTTTGCAGGAAGGGAACAAAACGCTTACTGATGTGCTCATTGATGTATGTTACGGGGCGTACAACATTGCTCCTGTACTTTTCGTCCCAGCATGCAATAAAGGCATCATACAACGCTATAGCTGTTAATGCGTAACCTTTTGCAACTTTTACAGGGTCAGCATTTGTTTGTTTGGCAGCTATGGCGGCAATGCCCATCCAATGCCCGCCCGGTGTTATTTTTTTAGTGCCGAACATCAGATGCCCGGCATGTTCCATCACAAAAGGATTGTCGTCCCAAAATCGGGCAATTGTTTTTTGTTCTTCGGTTAAATTCTGGGTAATGATATACACCTCTTTTGCATTTTTATAAAAAAAACTATTTGTATCTGTGCTGTATTGTGGCGGTGGTGGTGGCATAAATTGGGATGCAGAATCCATTACCATTGTTTTCATGGTATTCCAGCACCACTCCACGCCGTCTGAATAGTCTGGTGGAGTAGGTCGCCATTTACCGGGATCGTTGCTGCCCAGGTGTTTGGGCTTTCCTCTCGATGCAAGGTAGCCGTCATCTTTCGCACGTGTAAGTATTACATCGGCAATAGTATCGCCAAAAGCTATGGAGCGCAGGTAAGTGGCATTGTCTAATTTTTCCTTAAATGTTTGGTAAACAAAATCCTCATGTACTTTTAATGAGTCAATTGAAAAAATTTTCACATTTCGCGCTACTGTAAAAAAAGCCCGTGAGGCTGCCAGGGTGAAATCATAAGACTTGTTGATTTCAGGCTGCGGCATTTTTCCGAAGCCATGTAATTTTTCTGCAACAGATATTTCATCTTTATTCATGAAACGTAAAGCTTCATACGATGCTAATGAAGTATACACGTAAAGCCTTGCGGCAACAGGCGGGGTAAATACATCATAAATTATTATCTCTGTAAGTATATCCTGGTTCTTATGAAGGATATCTCCATCAGATACGTTGATGATAGTTTTTTTTGAGTGACAGCCTGTTAGTAAAAAAGTAAAACCGGCAGCCAAAAACAGGGTATATATTTTATTTGTCATCATAATTGATTTTGTTGTTATGAGCTATCAGGTGTCAGTTATCAGCCCTCACGTTTATCTTCTCACGCCTCACCTTCAGCTATGGGTTATCAGCCTTTCACCATTCCCTATTCCCCGCATCCCGCTACAATGCTAAGGTTCTTGTTCTGCCCCTGCTATCTGTAATGGTAACTGATTGCGCGTTAGCGCCAAGGCTTAAAAATTTTGCAGATTGCGAAAGGAAAGAAGAACCAACATAGAACTCCTGTCTTTGTTTTTTGCCATCTTTAAATGTAATATCAGCCATTATATCCCCAGATTGCAATACGATATTGTTATTTTCTTTTTTCAATTCAAACAACTTTAATGGCCCCCTGTTTTGTGTTGCAGCCAGCAGATACCGCTTATTTTTTGTCTGCAATTTTACTAATGCCTTTCCATTGCCGGGAATAAAGATGCCGCTCTCTAAAATGGACTGCGTAATAAAACTTCCGTCACCATTCCCTTTAAGTAGTAATCCATTTAAAGCATCATAACGGCCTATGGTAACATCGGTACTATAATCATTTGTGTTTATTGCCAGATCAAGATTACCATCTCCGTCAAAATCGTCGGCTACCATGCCATTTAATGCAGATAGCTGTGCTTTAAAAGGTAATGGTATAAGCGTAAATGTGCCATTTCCATTATTCCTGCAAAATGAAGAAGTAAAATTATTGGCGCTGAGTTTCAAAACACCATTTAACTGCTCGGGAGTAAACAATTGCTCTATGGTAGCTGTAGCATACGATTTATAGTTTTGAAATTTTGAGCGCATGCCAATAATTTGTTTTATCATATCATCGCGTCCGGCAGCAGGAAATGCTCTTTTGGTAGTATCTGCCTGGCTTGTACGAAGATAAATGGCGGGAATGGCATCGTAACTTCCATTATTATCAAAATCTTTGGCGTACACAGCAGCAGGATATGTTGAGCTGGCTTTATAAAAAGAATTATGTCCCAGGTTGCCCGCTATAAAATCAATATCGCCATCATTATCAAAATCGCCGGCTACCAGGCTGTTCCACCATCCCGTTTCGCCGGATAACCCTGTTTGAGCGGTTATGTTTTTAAATAACCCTTTTTCATTTTTTAAAAAAGTAAGCGGCATCCATTCGCCCGCAAGCACCATATCCGGCCATCCGTCTTTGTCTAAATCTGTAATCAGCGCATCGCATACCAATCCAATATTATGCAGATCTTTTGCTGTTCCGGCTGTTACATCCGAAAATTTTATTGTACCGTTTTTGGAATCATTGCGGTAAATAAAACTGGATACAGGCTTGGGATAATTCCAGGGGTCAACCCTGCCTGCAATAAATAAATCAAGATCGCCATCCCTATCATAATCAAAGGCCCTTACACAAGATTTGCTACTGTAATTTTGCGGCAGGGCCAGCGAATCAGCAATAAAATTTCCTTTACCATCATTAATGAGAAAAAGATCCTGGTATGCTATGCTGTTGGATTTACTTTCGTATCCTCCGCGGGAAATATACAGGTCAGGATCCCCATCACTATCTGCATCCAATAAAATGGTACCCATATTCTGAAACTGGATATGGGAGTTTCCCGCATCTGCCTCAACTATTGCTTTTTGCTGAAATCCACCATCGGGTTGCTGCAGTAAAGCCATTATACCCAAAGAGGAGTTGCCCCCTATAATTACATCATCCAGTCCGTCTCCGTTAATATCCCCTGCTGCGAGCGGGGGCCCGTATTCTGATAGTTTGTGAGGCAATAATTTCTGAATATTGAAATCAATATAGTCTGTTTGCGAATGTTGATAAGTAACCCCAAGCGAATGGGTAACTTCTTTAAAAAGTGTATTATTTGCCGGAGCGGAATGTAACCAATTGTAATGTTCGGTAGCATTCTTTTTATAAATGGTGATTGTTTGATCGGGAAGAATATTTTTCAAAACCTGTTTACTTCTATCAGTCCATTTTACTACGAGAGAATCAATTGTTGTAATATCTCCTAAGCCGAAATGCGGATTTAACTGAATGCTCGAGAGGTATCCGCGATAGGGCGTTTGTTCATATGCCTGGTGCTGATTTTTATAGTATACTTCAACCCAGGTTCCTATGCCGTTTACATTTAAAGAATCGCCCGCTAATTTTAATGAAATATAATGATGCGGTTTTTGCCGGGCGTCCATAACAGTACTTTTATAAATTGAAGCCTCATCATTAATGTTATTGACCACGAGGTCAAGGTCGCCGTCATTATCAAGATCCACATAGGCAGCGCCGTTTGAGAATGTAGGAATACTTAATCCCCAGTCAGTAGAAACATCCGTGAAGTTGCAATTGCCATTATTCCGGAATGCATAGTTGTGCAATTTTACTTCAGGTATTTGTGCGAGTGTTTTTTTCTGTGGTGTGATGGGAGCGGCTTCCTGGCGATAAGCTATAAAATCCCGGTCTGTTACGTCTTTAGGAAATCCATTGGTTACGATAATATCCCGCCATCCATCATTATCAAAATCGGCAACCAGGGGGCACCAGCTCCAATCTGTTTCTGCTATTCCTGAAAAATAACCTATATCACTAAAAACAGGGTCGCCTGTTGAATCGTTGGCGTTGATCCTTGATCCTTCATTAAGCTGAATGGAATTTCGTACATATTGATATTGATACTTAAAAAAATCGTTGAGCTGAAATGTTTGATAGCTGCTTGCGGGCAACATCATTTTCTTGCGGTAATTATCTTCCGGGCTCATATCCAGCTCCACAATGTCTGAGAGCCCGTCGTTATTGATATCAATAATATCCTGACCCATTCCATTGGCGGAAGTGTGTTTAAGATAAGAGCCGGCTTTGTCGGTAAAGGTTCCGTTACCGTTATTGATGTATAATAAGTCATTAGCGATAAAATCATTGCTGACAAAAATATCTTTCCATCCGTCTTTATTAATATCTGAAACGGTTGCGCCGTGTCCATAACCCTCTGTCGTTACTCCCGCTTCTTTGCTAACATCGGTAAACACAGGATGTTTCAGCGTCGCGTTCATATCGTTTCTGTAAAGCCTTCCTGTGCTTGGAAAGCTTCCGTCTGTAATTTTTTCTTTAAAAACCGAAGGGTTCACGTCCCGTGGAATTTCGTTCACTGTTATATATACATCGAGATCGCCGTCAGTGTCATAATCAAAAAAATTAGCCATGGTGGAATGTGTGGTATCATCCAGTCCGTATGCAGCAGCTTCATCTTTAAATACGGGAATTCCATCCTCATTTAACCCCTTATTAATGTATAAAATATTTTTTCTTTTTTGCGCGTCCATATCCATAGAAGCACATACATACATGTCCATCCATCCGTCGTTATTAATATCAACAACGGCCACTCCCTTGCACCATCTGCCTTCTCCACCTGCACCAGCCGCGCCGGTAATATCTGTAAATTTGAAATTTCCTTTGTTCAGGTATAATTTGGACGATACCATATTACCGGTAAAATAAATGTCCTGTAATCCATCATTATTAAAATCACCAATGCCCACACCACCGCCATTATAAATGTTGGTTACGTCTACCGGATTAAGAGAATCGGTTTCAACTATTTTATTATTGAAAGTAATACCGGAGTGATGGGATAGTACAGGCTGAAAGAGCAAATGCTTCTGTTTACACGAAATGATAAACAACGATGTGAAAAGTAAAAGAGGAATGAGCTTGTTCATATGCTTATATCTGGAACAATGTTTTTATTCAGGGTTACCATAAAATAATTTGGCGGAAAATTTATTTCTTTTATATTTGAAGTATGTATATACATATATACATGTATTCTTGATACACAAATATAGACAAAACAACAACCACTTGTTTATGAAATCAAAACGATTGCTTTGTATTGGGCCAAAGGTCAAATACGCACTTTTCGGAATTGTACTGCAAAGTTTTTTGCATACTGCTGTTTGGGCAAATGATAACCCCGGTCTTGGCATTTCAGGAAAACGAAATTCAGTAAACTGGTATGATCACATCGTAAAAGGGCAAATAACTGACGACAAGGGGCAACCTTTATCCGGCGTTAGTGTGGCTGAAAAGGGCACTGCGAATATAGTACTGTCTGACAATGACGGGAAATACTCCATTACTGTAAAGGATGCAGGCAGCACACTTGTATTTTCGTATGTTGGGTACCTGAATGTTGAGGTACAAGCCGGCTCCATGCCAGCAAATAATATAAAAATGGAGCTTTCTGCCGGAAGCCTGGAAGACGTGGTAGTTGTGGGCTACGGCACGCAAAAGAAAAAGGAGTTAACCAATGCGGTAGTGCAGGTTACAGGAGCCGAGGTAAAGAAAACGCAATCAGCATCGCTGTCAAACGCATTGTCCGGAAGGCTGGCTGGATTATTTGTAAATCAGCGCAGCGCCCAGCCAGGTTTTGATGATGCGGAGATTTTGGTGAGAGGGCCCAATACCTACCGCAACAGTTCGGCTTTAGTGGTTATTGACGGTGTGGCCAATGCAGACCCTGACGGGTTGAACAGAATTGACCCCAATGATATTGAATCCATATCTGTATTGAAAGATGCTTCTGCTGCTGTATACGGGGCACAGTCTGCTGGTGGCGTTATACTGGTAACAACAAAAAGAGGTAAAACAGGCAAAGCTGCTTTTGATTTTTCTACCACCCATTCTTTTCAGTCGCCTACCATGAAAACAAATTCGGCCAATGTGTTTGAATACATGGATGTGTTGAACAAAAGAAGAGCGTTGGAAAATAAACCTGCAGATTTTCCTGACGAGATCATTAATGCCTTTAAAACAGGAACAAGAAGGGCAGAAGACTGGTATGCAGCGCTTGTTGATCCGCCGGCAAAACTGTCAAGGCAATCGCTTACCATGCGTGGTGGCACAGAAAGAGTAAGATACTTTGTATCACTCGGTACAGCATCGCAGGGAGGTATTATGCGCAATGACGATAAAACAAAATTGAGGCAGTATAATGTAAGAAGTAATATAGATGTAAGCGTTACGCAAAATTTTGAAGTAGGTGTGGATATTTCTTACAGGGAAAAAAATACACAAACGCCTCAGGGCGGATCTGGTGAAATTGGTTCATTTGCCAGCACCAGCCCATTGCAGGAAGCCTATATCTATGGTGATTACCGTTATCCCGGAGAAGGCTGGTCGCACTTAAACCCGGCAGCAAGATTGCTCAGCCCCGGTTACAGGCGATATAAGTTTGATATGACGAGTGGAACGCTCAGGTTTAAATACAATATTCCTTTTGTAAAGGGATTAGTGCTCGATGGTTTTGGATCTCTTGTTAAAACCCTGAACTATGATAAAACGTTTAATTATGTATGGCCTTATTATGAAAGAGGGGCCAACCCCGGGGAAGTAGTAAAGAAAACATCAAGGTCTGTAGAAGATATCGGACTCAGAGAAGATTTTAAACAAAGCCAGCGGTTTACCGCGAACCTGAAGTTGGCTTATAACACCATTATTGGTGATCATAAAATTGCGGCCTTTGTTGCGTACGAACAAATGGAGTATAAAGACAATTTTTTCTGGACAAGCAGGCTTGGCTACGAATCTCCGCTTATTGACCAGCTTTCTGCAGGCAGTGCAAACCGCCAGAACTGGAATAATAATGGTGGCGCTACAGAATCTGCCAGGCGTAACTATTTTGGAAGACTATCTTACGATTATAAAGCAAAGTACCTCTTAGGGTTTAGTGCGCGGTATGATGGATCACCCATTTTCCCCAAAGAAACCCGCTGGGGTTTCTTCCCGCAGGTTTCTGCAGGTTGGGTATTGAGCAGGGAATCTTTTATACCCCAGGGTGTTTTTAGCAACCTTAAACTAAGAGCCTCATGGGGCAGGCTGGGTAACGACAGGGTAAATCCATTCCAGTATATCGGCGCTTATGGCTATTCTGCCGGATGGGTTGTGAATGGTACAGATGTACTGGGCATTGCACCCACATCAACACCTAATCCCAATATTACCTGGGAGGTGAGCGAAAAAACAGACTTAGGTTTGGAAATGGGCTTTTTGAATAACAGGCTGACCTTTGAGTTTGACATATTCAATTCTGCCACCTCACATATCCTCGGTCAGCGCCAGGCGTCTATTCCCGGGTATACCGGTCTTTCGCTGCCAGATGAAAACATCGGTAAAATGAATAGCAAAGGATTTGAAATTCAGGCAGGATATCGCCAGAACTTCGGTGCAGTAGGGTTTAGAGCTAATGCAAATGTTTCGTATGCAAAAAATAAGATTATCTATTTTGATGAAACTCCTCAATCCGAACCGTATCAAAAATTGGAAGGACAACCTGTTAATTCAATATTGGTATATAAAGCTATCGGCATTTACAGAACAGATGATGATATAGCGAAGTATACAAGCTATGCCGGGGCAACCCAAGGCGGGTTAATATTTGCCGATTTAAACAACGATGGGGTAATTAATGGAAATGACACCTACAGGTTTGATGCTACAGGCTTCCCCAAACTACAATTCGGTCTTACTGTTGGGTTAGATTATAAAAGCTTTGACTTTACCCTGTTGTTGCAGGGCCAGGGGGGCGCTAAGTGGCGGTTAAGCAACGGGTTTAACTCCGGTGCGGGTGGTAACGGATTGGAGTATGTAGCGCTTAACTCCTACTCATTGGATAATCCTAACTCAGTACTTCCAATGATCCAACCTAATGGAGTAGCTGCTTCTGATGCTGATTTTTATTATCATAATACTTATTGGGCAAGGTTTAAATCTGTTGAATTGGGATATACCCTGCCCAGGAATATATTATCGAGAGTTAGAATAGCCGCATTAAGAGTGTATGTTTCTGGTGATAACATTTTTATGTTGTACAATAATCTAAAAAAATACGGAGCCGGTGATCCTGAATTTTTGCTGGGCAATGGCGGAGCTTATCCAAATATGAAATCTTTTAATGTAGGCCTTAATCTTACTTTTTAAAAATTATTTAATATGAAATTGTCGAAATATATAAATAAAAGATTGTTGAAAGTTAGCAGCGTGCTGATGATTGGGGCAGGTGCTTTTATTATTTCCTGCAACAGGGATTTGCTGGATAAAAAGCCATTAGACTCTCTAACCGACGATGCTGTTTTTTCTGATGCCACTTTTTTGCAGGACTATGTATATAATGTATATAATGGGATGAAGCCGATATGGGTTCCCGGTACAGGTGGATTTGAAGCACTGACAGATGTGGCAGTATCTCAGCCGGAAACGCACGACAAGTCTGCCGGTATCCGTCAGTACCTGGAAGGAAATATCTCTCCGGATAATATAAAAGACCTTACTGATATCTGGAATTTTGAATATGGTTATATAAGAAAAGCAAATGTTTTTTTTGAAAAAATAACCACTTCTCCTATTGATGCGACAGTACTTGATCCCATGAAAGGGCAAATGAACTTTTTGCGTGCCTGGATGTATTTTGAATTAGTAAAAACATTTGGCGGCGTACCCGTAATTACGCAAAGCTATAAATTAGACGATGCAAATTTCGATGCAAAGAGAAATACCTACGATGAGTGTATCAAATTTATTTTAGATGAATGTGACCTGGCTGCTGCTTTATTGAAGGATGTGGCTCCTGTGGCTGGTAAAATTACAAAAGCTGCGGCTGTGGCTTTGAAAGCGAGAGTGCTATTATATGCGGCAAGTCCTTTAAATAACCCTACTAATGATCAAGCGAAATGGGAAGCGGCAGAGGCAGCTACCAAAGCTGTATTTGATTTAGGGTTTACACTGCACCCCACACATGATGATTTGTTTACCAGGCCGGTAAAAACAGACGAAATAATACTTGGCAAATCGCATACGGCAGGCACCAGGATACCTGACTGGGGTTTTAACTATGATTACTGGCCAAGTGGTTTTGATGCAAGGCAGCGCATTATGCCTACGCAAACTTTTGTAAATATGTTCCAGATGACAAATGGAGAGTATCCATACATGGCAGATGGCACAACGGTAAACGCGGCTTCAGGATATAACCCGCAAGACCCCAATAAAAACAGGGATCCCCGTTATTACAGTGACATTATTTACCCTGGCGCCGGCCCTTTTACCATTAATGATGGTTCAAAAAGTACATTGCGTGTGTATGAGTATTGGGAAGATGCCAACCCTAATCCTGATAACGCGGCGCCATATATCAATCCCAATAAAAAAGATCCTAAAAACGGGCAAACACTGTTTGATTTTGGACGCGATTCAAAAACCTATTGGGTAAAAGGGTTAACACCTTTTCACTGGAAAGTGCAAACTGGTTATACTTTCAAAAGATTATTGGATTTTAGTGGTCCCAGGGCAAGTTTTGATTATGATTATAACCAGGCTATTAGCTTTTTAAGGCTGGCGGAATTTTACCTGAACTATGCTGAAATACAGATCGCTTTAGGTAATGAAAATATTGCCCGTGAGTATATCAATAAAGTAAGAAAAAGACCATCAGTAAATATGCCTGATATTACCAGTTCCGGCGCTGATTTGGTGAGAGATTACAGGAACGAAAGGGCCATTGAGCTGCATTTGGAAGACCATCGCTTTTTTGACCTGATGCGCTGGAAAGCCGCCCCGGGAAAAATTGATATTCCGGTTAAAGGGTTAACAAGTGTAACCATGGACTGGGCAGGCGCACATGAAGGTGACTGGCTGGGTAAGTTAGTATATACCTATGGCGTTATTGACGCGGCTGAAACCCGTAATACATGGAAGGGTGATTACTATTACCTGTTGCCCATTCCACGTGAAGAAATTAAAAAGAGCAATGGCGCTATAGAGCAAAATCCCGGCTATCAATAGTAATTGATATTGAACTAAAAACATTACGGCGGGAGAAGCAGTCCTCGCAATTTCAAGATTGCCGACACACGAGGATTGTTTCTCCCGCCTGTATTTTTGCTTTATTCTCCACATAGCGAGGCTTCTCCGCAGTGTCTGCCTGTGATTGGCTTTGTGTGTTAGCTGGCGACTGCGATAGGCGGAAATCCATGATCTCATTTATTTTTACTGTAAAAAGTATTTGACCTACTGTAAAACAGATTAATTGACCCAATATTTTGGTAAAATACATATTATGGTGAGATGAAAAATACCTGATTAACGTGAGTTTTGGGTGTTCAAAAATGATAGTCAATAAGTTAATATATCTTCTTTCCGGTATTCATCGATAATTTTCCCGCGGCGTTCACAGTGGGGCAGTGTTAGCAACGAATGCTTCTTTGCGGGCTTTGCCCCCTTGCGTTCGCTGCGTGAAATATACTTTCCTAACCTGGCTAAGACCCCAAAACTCACGGTAAAATAATTGTCTTTGGGCTATCTCTTGTGGTAAATTTTGTTTTCTCACGTCGAAGATGAATGAAACTATCATCAATATTTTTATATTTTAAATGGGGAAAAAATGCATAAAGCAAGTCCGGGATATGAAACATTCTACACTTGTAATACTTCAAAATCTCCCTTACTTACAGCCTCCATCAATGAACTATTGATTAACCGCAACAGACTTTTCAATCTCCTCAAGGCTTTTACCTTTTGTTTCAAACAAATTCATTTTGGCATATATGAATGACAAGAGGCAGAAGAATGCAAAAATGAAAAATGAAACGGTTATTCCCAGTTCATCCCGCATTACAGGAAACAGCAGGTTTACCACCCAGTCTGATACCCACATGGTCATAATGCATACAGAAAGCGCAGTGCCACGTATATGCGTTGGGAATATTTCGGTGGAGATTACAAATTTTAACGGCCCGAGTGAAAATGCGAAGAAAAGTAAGAATAAAATAATGCAGCCAAGCATCAGCCAGCCTGTTATATTCAGCCAGAAACAAAAGCCTGTTAACGCCAGGGCTATGGCTGCCAACATGGAGCCATACAGGTACAAAGGTCTGCGCCCCCAGCTATCTACCTTTAATATAGCAATAAAAGTGAACAACATATTGGCCGCGCCTAATATTACCTGGTAAAAGAGCGCGTCATTCGCTACAATACCGGCAGATTTCATAATAGTAGGGCCATAAAAAATTACACCGTTAATACCACTAAACTGCGATAGTGCGGTCAGCGTCATGGCAAGCACCAACAGCTTACGCAATGGCAAACGCATTAACTCAGAAAAACCTCCCTTCTTTTGCGATGACATTTCCTTTATGGTATTCAGTTCAACTACAGCATCCTGATGCCCGGAGATTTTTGTAAGCACGGCAAGTGCTGCTGCTGCTTTTCCATGCTGCACAAGCCAGCGTGGGCTTTCGGGTACTATTAACAACAATAATGCAAAAGCCAGCGCCGGTATTACGCCAACAAGAAACATTCCCCGCCATACATTTTCTATAAACAGCCAGTGCAATAAACTGCTGGAGCTGCCGGTATAATTTATAGCATTACGTTGTAAAAAAAGATTGCTTAAATAGGCTGTTAATATACCTATGGTAATGGCAAGCTGGTAAAAAGTAACAAGGCCCCCGCGTTTATTCGCCGGTGCAATTTCAGAAATATAGAGTGGTGATACATTTGAAGCAACGCCAACGCCTACACCGGCAAGCACCCGGAAGAATATTAGCGCGCCATATTCTTTTGACAACGCAAAGCCTAACGCACTGATCAAAAAAAGAAAAGCCGCGATAAACAATACTTTCCGTCTGCCGATCGTATCACTGAGATAACCGGAAAATGCCACACCGCCAATACAGCCCAGCAAGGCACAGGAAACAAACAAGCCTTCCTGTGCAGCAGTTAACCCGTATTGCACTTTTACAGGTTCTATAATACCGCTCACAACGGCCATATCAAAACCAAACAGAAAACCGCCCAGCGCTGCAATAAGTGTAATGAGGGCAACGAAATGCTTTGTTTTTTCCTGTGCCATATATTCTGTTGAATGATGTTACAATTATTTAAAATCAGCAGTATGCATCTTTTACATGTGCAATTACTACAAAGGCTTTTTCATCATGCGCATTTACTAACTCATAGTTTCCAGTAGCAGCCGGTATTACAAATGTTTCTGCATATTGAAATACGGCGTTAGTATCTCCTGCATTAACCGTAACAGACTTTCCCTGCACCAGCATACAGATATGGCACTGGTCATTGGTGTTGATTTGAACGCTTCCTGTAAACTCATAACGGCATATACTGTAAAAATGTTCTTCGTGTGTAGGCAGGTTTATTTTTCTTCCATCTTTCCATTCCGCTTCTGTTACAGGATGCGATATTAATTTTTGAGGAACATAATCACCTTTCCGATCAAAGCAAAGGTTATCCATAGCGTGCTCAATATTAATGGGGCGCGGCTGCCCATTGAGCCCGGGGCGCAGCCAGTCATACGCCTTAAAAGTAAAAATATAAGGAGTGCTGCTGATTTCGAGTACCAGGTTATTCATTCCGGAAGCGTGAATAGTGCCGTTTGGAATCAGGAATAAATCATGCTTATGCGCAGTAAATTTTTGAACATACTTTTCTACATCCATTTTAATATTATTTTCCTGCGCGCTAATCAACGCATCTTTAAATTCCCCCGGTGCAATGGATTCCTGGAAACCAAGATAGACAGAAGCATCATTTTTGCAGTCAAGAATATAATAGGTTTCGTCCTGCGTAAAATCTTCACCAAAATGTTCTTTAGCATATGCGGGTGTAGGGTGACATTGAACGGAAAGATTGCCGCCGTCGAACGTGTCAAGAAAATCAAAGCGGATAGGAAATGCAGTTCCGAATCTTCCGGCTGCTTTTCCAAGTAATTTTTTATTATCAGCAAAAAGTAAAAAATCAAAAGATACTTCCAGCAAATTTTTATCTCCTTCTATTACAATGCCATTTTCCGGAGTGATCAGTTCAAAAGACCACGCATAATTTATTACATCCTGGTTCAACCGGGGAAAATGTTTTTTCATCCAGTTGCCGCCCCATACGCCCGGTTCAAACCACGGCCTTGCCCTGAAAGGCTGTTGCAGCATTTTGTACAACGCATTTCTGAATGCATCACCTTTCATCCAGGTAATGTCATTTATCCGTTGTTCATCAATAATGCAATCAATATGAGAAAGTAATTGTGCCTTGTGTTTGTTGAGCACCGGCCAGTCAACAAAATAAAATCGTTTGTAAATTTGAACACTATCTGCAGCCCGGCCAGCACCAAGGTTGGTTACGCTGCCGGCACGCATACGAAACTGGATCTCGTTTTTAGGCACATCAACGTACAACAACTTTCCTGTAATACCGGTTAATGCAGACCCTGTTCCATAAATAATGCATATATCTGCAGACGGATCAGGTGAGATCAAATGCAATTTCCCTTCATCAAAAAAATCCATCAGTTTCCCTGTGTACTTTTTACCAAAAACCGGGTCATCGCCATTCAGGTTAGCGGCTATCATCGCTTGTATTTCATCAGGGGTTTTAAGGCAGGTATTTACATCGTACCAAAACACCGTTTTGTTTTTGCGCAGCAATTCCGCATGTAGCTTTTCTCTGAAAGAATCCCATAGCACACCTCCGTATCCATCAATAATAACCAGTTTTTCACCGGCTATTTGTTCTGCAAGTCCGGCAAAGCCCTGATATACGCTTTCGCCTGATATAAAAGACGGATAGATATTATAAGTGCCTGTATCATTTTGCGATGCCGTTAAAGGCAATAGCTTTTGCGCAGTCTTTCTCATTGCAGTTTTGTTGTGTGCAGGTTTTACATCACCTGCTATAATAGCTGCACCAGTAATAATGCAGTCTTCTGTATTTTCACACGTCATAATGTTTATTTTAGTGGGAGCTGTTCCCAGTATTTTTTTTAATGAAGGTCCGAAGAGATGGAATGCTTTGGCAATATTTCCCCCCACAATCAATTCATCGCAGCTAAACTTTTGTAACCAGGGCAATAGAAATTGCCCGAGGTTTTCACCTAATTCATTCATCACTACAATCATCTCATCATTTCCTGATTCAACCAATTCTTTAACGGTTGTAACGTTAACGCCGGTGAGTTGTTTATACTTAGCTAAAATCCATCGGGTAGAAAAAATATCATCGGCCTTTGCACCATTAAAAGGCTCATCATAGAATGCGCCAGACGCGGGAATATCCTGGTGCTCGTAAACAAGCCTGCCATCTGCCATAAAAGCTGAGCCGAACCCCGTACCCAACGTAATAAAAATGGTTCGCCGGCTTTTGAGCTGAAGAAGATGATATGCACCTGTGGCAAAACAATGTGCATCGTTGGAGAATTGTAAAGCTGCCTGTTGCAGCCCGGTAATATCTTTTACAGCATGCATTAAATGCAGCCCGAACGTTTTTTCAAATTTTCCACCTACGCCCACAACAGCGCTTATGCCTTTTTCATAATCAAACGGGCCCGGAAACGCGATACCCACTGCTTCAACCTCAGATGCCTTAACAGGAAGCGTTTTTATACAATTGCCCAGCGTTGTAAGAATGTGGTAAGCGCTATTATGCGAGTTGAGTATTGCTTTTGTGGTGAAAGCGCTACTCCATCCATTACCGGTTTTACTAATAATGGCAGCCGAAACATGACTGCCGCCAACATCAATTCCTATTCTTTTATTCCTGGATGACATTTTATTTCTGAAATCTTTTTGCAAAGTTACGATAGTGTCAAACGTAAATGTTACAGAGATCGCATAACTATGTATATATGTTCAAACATATACCTAAATTTGTGAGTCGCCAAAAATATCTTTCTTAATAAAATACTAAATGTGCGTTTGTAATGAAATGGAGTAAACTGCTTTTGTTTGTTGTGGCAATATGGGTATTGATGCATGTAAGCAACAAGCTGCCGGCTCAGTCAATAACGGCCAGGCAGGTGGTTGGCAAATACAAAAACCTTTTCACACAACCACCTGCAGGTACGCCATCAAATGTTTCTGTTGACGGGCCTTTGCTTGGCAATGGCTATGTTGCCGCTGTTTTGGCCGGAACCCCTGATAAGCAGGTTTATTATTTTTCAAGAAATGATTTCTGGCGATTAAAATCAGGATTTAATGAATCCTTTCCCGCTGTATTGGGTAAACTTCAAATACTCGCTCCTGATCTTAAAGATGCATCATATATGGTGGAGCAGGATTTATACAGCGCCTATACTACTGCCAACTTTAAGCACAATGACGCCGCGCTGCGCATTACCTCAACCATGGCTGCAACAAAAGATATATTGCTTATTGATGTAACAAATACCGGCAGCAGGATATTAAATGTACAGGCAATACTGCATTTACCGGAAACCGACCAGTTTCATGTGAATCCACCTGCAGAAAATAAATTTTCAGATACAGTTGCCAATGGAAATGATGATGGCATTCAATGGTTGCAAAGAGGTTTTGTAAAAGATGTTGATATTCCTGTTGTGGCAGCCGTAGCGCTCAGTATACAGGGCAATAAAACCGGTCATTTTTCTATTGCGCCGGGTAAAACAGTTACCCTGGTTTGCGCATTTTCCGGCAGTTTTAAAACGAAAGACTGTCTTAATGCAGTACAACAACAATTGAAGCATATCAACGCTGCTGCCATTGCGCAAATACGCAGGGAGCATTCTGCCTGGTGGACGAAGTATTGGGAGGAAAGCTGTGTAAGCATTGACGATTCACTCATTGAGCAGCAATATTATAAATCTCAGTATAATATGGCTTCCTGTAGCCGCGACCCCGAATTTCCACCCGGCATTTTTGGTAGTTGGGTTACCAAAGAAATGCCTGCCTGGAACGGCGACTACCATCTTAACTATAATTATAGCGCGCCATTTTATGCGTTGTATTCCTCTAATCATTTGCAGCAGGCTTTGGCTTACGAAGCTCCCTTGCTTCAGTTTTTGGAAAGGGGGAAGTATTACTCACAAAAGATCACCGGTATTGCGGGTGGCAGTCTTTACCCGGTAGGTATTGGGCCGAAGGGTATGGAAACTACAAGAAAGAATAATATTTTAACAAACAGTTTCCCGGGTTATATTGCTAATGGCGATGTTGAAGACGAGGGTTTGTTTTTTGGGCAAAAAAGCAATGCGGCCTATTGCGTAGTCAATTTGTCCATGCAATTCTATCGTACCTATGATGTAGCGTTTACTAAAAGGGTTTATCCCTTTGTAAAATCAGTGGCCGTTTTTTGGCAGCATTATCTGCAAAAAGAAAACGATCATTACAGTATTGTGAATGATGCCATTCATGAAGGCACTATCGGAACAAAAAATCCTATTCTGTCGTTGGGATTGGTACCCATGGTTTTGAAAACGGCTGAAGATATGAGCCTGTTACTTGCTGTGGATGAGGATTTACGAAAGGATTGGAAAAACAAAGCCGATAGCCTGGCGCCATTTCCTGTACAGGAGCGTAATGGAAAAACAGTTTTTCGTTACAGCGAAAAAGGAACCGCATGGTGGAATGATAACACGCTTGGGATACAGCATATTTACCCGGCAGGACAAATTGGATTGGAGAGTGATCCGGAGCTTTTGAATATTGCCCGGAATACTATTGCCGAAATGAACCGGTGGAAGGATATGAACGGATCGAATAGTTTTTTCCCGGCTGCAGTACGGGTGGGATATGATGCAGATACCATTTTGCAAAAGCTTCGTGAATACGCTTTGCACACTTATCCCAATGGCTTTCAGTTGAACAATCCGCATGGTATAGAAAACTGTAGTACCGTGCCTAATACCATTAATGAAATGCTGTGCATGTCGAACCAGGGGCTGCTGCGTGTATTTGCTGTATGGCCAAAAGAAAGAGATGCTTTTTTTTCAAAGATCAGAAGTGAAGGCGCCTTTTTAGTTTCGTCTGCCGTAAAAAATGGAGCCGTACAATATGTAAAAATTGTAAGTGAAAAGAATCATGTATGCCATTTGCAAAATCCATGGCCGGGTAAAACAGTATTGGTTAAAAGCAATAAACGGGCAATAACAAAAAAGAGCGGCGCGGTTATATCGTTGGCGCTTGCGGCTGGGGAGGAGGTAGTCATTTCAGTGCTGTAGCGGCTATTGCTCCCGCCTGCTTTCAATGGTATAAACAAAACTATCGGCCCTGTAAAAACCTAAATTATATTCAATAGGTCGTTCAGCCAGGTCGAAAACAAATCTTTTTCTAAGCAAAACAGGACTGCCGGGATCAAGCTGTAATTTGCCGGCTAAAAATTTGTCAGCCGGCCTGGCGCTGATTTCTTCCTTAGATAAATTAACAATTACCTGGTGATCCTTTTCAAGAATTTCATATAAAGGACGTTTGAAATCTTCTTCGCCGGTAAGCCCAATGCGGGGATGGAAATAGGAAACAAAGTAAACAAACGGCATTTCCGGCCGTCCTCTTAATCTTTCCAGCTTCAATACTTTTTTATTCCCTCTTATTTCAAAAAAATTAGCGATGGCTTCTTCCGGTTTAACCCAGCTTACATTCAGTTCAAAATTTTTTATGGGTATTCCGCGCACAGCCATTTCCTGCGAAAAACTCAACCAGCTCAAAGCTTTGGAACTGACGATATCATTAACCTTGGTGCCAATGCCTTTTTTTCTTACCAGTAAACCTTCGTATACCAGCTTATTAATCGCCTGTCTTAACGTTCCTCTTGAAATATTAAGCTTTTTGGCAAGCTCAATTTCATTGGGGAGATGTTTCCCTTTCTGGTATTGAGGTTGTTTGGCTATTTTTCTGAGCAACTCCTCTGTTTGAATATGCAGCGGAATGGGGCTTTTGTGGTCTATTGAAAAAGTCATATATGCCAGTAAAGATACGTATTAGTCTTTTTCGATTATTAAACCTTTGGAGAGATTAAGTAAAATATACTTTACCCTGGTGTTGGTTGACAAGAGTATTTTGGTTTTATAACCAGCATTAAAACAAAGTATACATTAGTTCAACCTCTCGCTCGTCTTTGCGATCCCGCCCGCATCAAAATTTGAGTTAAAGCTATGCTATTGGCGGGAGAAGCAATCTCATTCTTCAAAGCTTACGAGACTGCTTCACCCGCCGCGATATACGTTTAATTCAATAGAACCTATGGGCGGGTTCGCAGTGACGCAAGAGTATTTTGGTTTTATAACCGGCACTAAAGCAAAGTATACATTAGTTCAACCTCTCGCTCGTCTTTGCGAGCCGCCAACACGAAATTGAAATATCATGCTGCTTTGCGGCGAAGCAATCTCATTCTTCAAAGCTTATGAGACTGCTTCACCCGCCGCGATATGCGTTCAATTCAATAGAACCTACGGGCGGGTTCGCAGT
>JADLCD010000025.1 GCA_020847395.1 Chitinophagaceae bacterium | reverse complement strand
TAAGAACTTCCCGGTTGCAGTTGATTGCAATATGGCAAGGCCATGGTTAAAAATAAAGACCTGATTTTCAATTTATTCGTAATAATGTCATTATAACCGAGCCAACATGAACATCGAAGTTAAATCGCTCTTACGCGAGGGAGAAATCTGCCGGGCATTGGTACTAATGTTCATCTTTTGTACTACTGCCCAACGGATTTCCCTCCCGCCGCAACATGCCTTTAATTCATTACAACCAGAGGGCGGTATCGAAATGACGGTTACTCTGGCAACCACAGCTGTATCAAAAACGGTCATTTCATTGTATCAAAAACGTACAGTTGATCCGGGTGATTTCTCCAAATGCATTGTAGTTCAATAATAAGCAGGCTGGCACTATGTTGGCACAGCTATAAATGATGGTATAGATCTCTCACAACCAAAACCTGTTATATGCCATACAATAAAACGTTTATTTTATTCAGGAATATCCGGAGAAATAAAACTTTCAGCTTCCTGAATATTTTTGGTCTTGCAACCGGTATTGCCTGCGCCTGCTTTATTTTTTTATGGATAGAAAATGAGCATTCCTTTAACCACCAGTTTACAAAGCGTGATCATCTTTTTTTTCTGGCACAGCAGTCGGCAGATGAGCCGGGTGGAAATTTTGCCGCCAGTGCGCCTATGCCTATGGCACCAGACCTTGAAAAAAATATGCCTGGTATTAAACACATCAGCCGCATAACCTGGGAAAATAACCAACTTTTTGTACTGGGCAACAAAAAGATATACAAGATGGGGCAGTATGCTGACTCATCTCTTCTCAGCATGCTGGACTTTCATTTTATTTACGGCACAGCACCATTCCTGCCCTCACCAGAGTCCATCATCATCAGTGAAAGTATGTCGAAAGCATTGTTCAATAATGAAAATCCTGTAGGAAAAACCATTACTACTAAAAGTGAATCAATGTGGACCAAAGACGGCGTTTTTAAAATAACCGGCGTCTTTAAAGATTTTTCGGAGAATTCTTCTTTCAGGCTTAACTGGATATCTCCTTACAGCGTGTATGAAAACCTGATGATGCCGCAATGGAACAAGTGGAATATTTTTTTAACCACCCTGGTGGAAACAGAGCCATCAGCAAACCTTGATCGCCTTGGTAAAAATATCAGGGATTATATGCCGGCAAAAGTGGAAGGGTCTTCACTCAAAACCTTCCTGCTTTCAATAAAAGACATCAACCTTTACGATAAATTTATTAATGGAAAACTTAGCGGCGGAAAAATGGAGCACATCCGTTTGTTTTCTGTTATTGCCATTCTTATTCTTCTTATTGCCTGCATCAATTTTATGAATTTGTCAACAGCGAGATCAGAAAAACGTGCGCTTGAAGTAGGCGTGCGCAAGGTTTCCGGAGCAGACAGGTTTAGCCTGATCAGGCAATTCATGACCGAATCGTTAATAATGGCGCTTCTTTCCGTGGTGGTGGCAGTAGTAATTGTTTTTGCATGTGTTCCATTGTTCAATATGATTATCGGGAAAGATTTGCATATTCATTTGCTGAAGCCTGCACACATTATATTCCTGCTATCGGCCGGTATTATTTGCGGATTATTGTCAGGCCTATACCCGGCATTTTTCCTGTCATCATTTCAACCTGCACTTGTATTAAAAGGATTGAATGTTAAACATAAATTTCCTGTCTTTATGAGAAAAGGACTGGTGGTTTTGCAGTTTACTATCTCGCTCATTCTCATCATTGCCACCATCACTATTTACCGGCAGATAGCTCACATCAAATCCAGGAACCTGGGTTACAATGTAAAAAATATGGTGGAGGTATTAATACCCAATAGTGCTAAAGAACATTTTCCAACCATCAGAAACGAGTTGCTGAAAACAGGCGTTGTTGAAAATGTAGCGCTTACGTGGAATGAACCGCTTTATATGCATTCATCTTCCAACGAATATACCTGGGAAGGAAAATCTGCAAAAGACAAAGACCAGATATTTGACGTAGGCGTTAGCCCCAGTTATATTTCCACAATGAAAATGAAACTCAAAAGCGGGCGCGACTTTTATGAAACGGGCACCGATAGCTTTAGCCATGTTATCATCAACGAAACACTTGCAAAGAAAATGGGTGAGCAGGGCAAGCTGGGCGCCTACATTTCACGCCAGTCTTTAGGAAAAGTTGAAGTTGTAGGCATCGTGGAGGATTTTATTTTTAATGATATGTATGGATCCGGTGGACCTGTTTTAATTTTCTGCGCTCCGCAGACCGGGGAAGATATGATCATCAGTCCCAAAAAAGGAGCGGATATACAAAAGCTCATTGCCGGCACAGATCATATACTTAAATCCTACATAAATGGTTATCCCTTTGAATACAAATTTGTAGATGAAAAATTCAACCGGCTATTTGAATCAGAAACCCTAATCGGAAATCTTGCCATCATTTTTTCTGTATTGGCAATTCTCATTTCATGTCTTGGTTTGTTCGGGCTCGCATCCTATACTGCCGAAAGAAGAACAAAAGAAATCGGGATAAGAAAAGTATTAGGAGCATCTGTACGCTCACTGGTAAAATTATTGTCAGTTGATTTTTTAAGGCTGGTATGCATCGCCTGTATTATTGCTTTTCCTGTGGCATGGTGGGCCATGCATAGCTGGCTGCAAAATTATCAGTATCGTACAACCGTTCAATGGTGGGCATTTCCGCTGGCTGCTGCAACCGCGATATTGATAGCCATTGCTACAGTGAGCTTCCAGGCGATAAAGGCAGCAGTTGCAAACCCTGTAAAGTCTTTACGAACGGAGTGAGGAAAAATAAATCAACACCATTGTTGGCGTTAGTCAGAAGCAATTTTCAGGCAAAAAATTGGCGTGTTTTTACTATTTTTTTAAGTAGCACAAGTTTAAATTTACCTGGTCAGCAAAAAGCATGGGTTAACTGCACTGTTGGCAGATATGCAGCAATCAGGCAGACTTAAAATTAATCCGGCTATAGCTGCCCAGTCATCAACCATCTACATTTTAAACCAATTACAATGAAACAGTTTCTTCTTATTATCACATGCATAGCGTTCATCAGTATTTCATTAAATGCCCAAAATAATACTGCAGAACAAGCTGTATCGAAAACACTCCAGCAACTGCACAATGCTTTGGCTAAAAGCGATGCTGCTATCCTGGAAAAAATTTTTGCGGACACGTATTTCTTTTCAGATCCCGGTGGTGTAACGCATAACAAAAAAGACATGGTTGAATATGCAAAAGGCGGAAATTTTAAAGTTGAATCTTCCATTCCTTCCGACAAAAAAATAACGGTATACGGAAACACCGCTATTATAACAGAGCATGCTACCGAGAAAGGACATGTTGGCGACGAAGATATAGCCGGCGAGTACAGGTGGATATTTATCCTTCATAAAGAAGGCAATGAATGGAAGATTGTTTCCATGCAGGGCACAAAGATTATAAAGCCATAGAGATACCGTTGTTCCTGTTAATCAGAAGCAATTTTCAGGCAAAACTTGTCGTTTTTTTACTATTTTTTAAATAGCCCGGAATTTATTTTTGTGTCACTATCTATCGGTACACAGCACAAAAAATTACCTTCCTTAATCCAATTAAAAAAGTTTCAGTTATTAAGCGGGGCTTGAGCAAAGTTCCCATAAAAAAATGTTAGACTGATTTGATATAACTGTTCTTGAATATTATAAACCTACCACCCTGCTATTTAATTTAATCTCTTTCAAAAGCCTGCCTGTCACCATTTTTTGAATTACAGGCTTGCAAATAACGTTATAAAAATTTCTTCATGAAGAGATATGGATTGTTTATCGTTTCTCTTTTATTATTACCTGCTATACCATGTTTGTTATTTGCACAGGCAAAAATTCATGGTGTAATAGTAGATAATACCGGAAACCCGGTTAGCGGAGCTACCGTGTTATTATTACATTCGGCTGACTCTGCGCTTATAAAAGGAGTGGTTACCGATAATAAAGGCAATTATTTTTTTTATAATATCGCCACAGGAAATTATTATATCAGTTCTTCTCATGTTGCCTTTTCTCCAAACAGTACAACGCTGTTCCAGGTATCACCAGGTACAAAAAATATAGACCCTGGTATACTAAAGCTGGAACCATTAACAGCTACTCTAACCAATATTACCATAGCCACAAAACGGCCGCTCTACGAGCAAAAGCCCGATCGCCTTACCATTAATGTGGAGAACAGCATTGCCTCTGCAGGCAATACCGCATTACAAATACTGGAACGTTCGCCTGGCGTGGTTGTAAACAGGCAAAACAATATTATAACCATGCTGGGTAAAGATGGTGTGAACATTATGATTAACGGAAAGCTTAGTTATATGCCCGCTTCGGCCGTTATTCAAATGCTGGATGGTATGAATGCGGAGAGTATAGATAAGATTGAATTGATTACAACGCCACCCGCTAATCTTGATGCAGAAGGAAAAGCTGGCTATATCAATATTGTATTGAAGCAAAACGAAAATATAGGTACCAACGGCTCATTTTACGGCACAGTTGGATATGGGAAAGGATGGGTAACCCAGGCTGGTCTGAATTTCAATCACCGTAGCAGCAAGGTGAACATTTATGGCGACTTTTCTTACTCCGAAGTAAAAAATATAGTTCCTATTAACGATTATAGCCGGATATCAAACAAGGGTAATATTTATGAAAACTACGGCACAACAGACAGAAAAGAGGTAACAGCCAGGCACAACGTACGCATAGGATTGGATTACCAGCTTCGCCCGCGAACAGTTGCAGGTATTTTAATAACAAGCAATGGCCGTTGGTACCGGCAGACAGAACACGCCACGGCTGCTTTTAACCTGAACGGATACCCGGATACACTGGTGGTGAATGCTAACCGGGAACATAATAACTGGAGAGATTATGGCATTAATGTAAACCTGCAGCAGAACTTTAATAAAGGAGGTAATCTTACTTTCAATGCCTATTATTTACATTACAAAAACGATCAGCCTGTTAATTATTACAGCCGGTACTATGATAAAGCCGAAAATTTTGTTTATGATGAAACAACCCGTAGCGGAAAAAGCACACCTTTAAATTTCTGGATCACCTCTTTGGATTATTCCAAAAAACTGACCCCAAAAATTGACCTGGAAACCGGTGTAAAAAGCACCATTGCAAATTTTACAAATAAGCTCAGTTTTGAAAGGCTGGTTCAAAACAACTGGATAGAGGAATCGCTTCTTTCATCTGTCTACACAATGAAAGAAAACTACTCGGCAGCTTATGCTTCTTTGAGTGTTGCCGCAAGCGAGAAGACAACACTCAAAGGTGGATTACGGTATGAATACACAAATTCAAAACTTGCATCGGCGCATGTAAATATTATTGACCGGCATTACGGTAAAATTTTTCCTACGTTATTTTTCTCACATAAATTAAGCGAAAGCAGCACTATCAATTTTTCTTATAACAGCCGCATAACAAGACCTACGTTCACCGATCTTGCCCCGTTCACTTATTATACAAACCGGAGAAATGTACTCACGGGCAACCCCGAACTGCAACCTGCCATTTCTTATGCAGTCAACCTGGGATATACGTTTAAAAAATACTTTCTGCAGGCTTCTTTCACAAAAGAAAATAACAGCATCACATTTTTTCAGCCCAATGTTGATTCGGTATCTCAAAAAACTATCGCCAAGCCGGAAAACCTAAAGAACCAGAAACTGGTGGCTTTGCTGATTTCAGTTCCGGTTAAAGTAGCAAACTGGTGGAGTATGCAGTATAATATTACAGGCACATGGCAGCAAATAAATGCCGTGTATCAAAAAGAGCCTGTAAGAATTGAACAGAAGAATATCAGTATTAATATGACCCAGTCGTTTACATTACCTAAAGATTTTTAAATAGAATTATCAGGCTTTTACAATTCAAAAAGTCTTGGTGGAATCAGCGTTATGAGGTCAATGGGATCGCTTGACTTCGGCGCAAGGAAAAAATTAGGCGCCAGGAGCAATATTAATTTTTCTGTGAGCAATATTTTAAACAGCATGGATATGAGAGTATATACAGATTTACCGGCAAAAAACCTGGTAGGTGATGTTCGTATAAGATTTACCTGGCGAACTTTTAAACTAACATATACGAGAAGCTTTGGTAAAGAAAAACTTAAGTCAAGCCGCAACAGAAATACCGGTGCCGAAGATGAGAAAGGGCGGATTCAATATTAGTTATTCAATGTATAAACAGCTTAATGCTATAATCATTCATTAAAAAGATAATGGTATGTCAACACTTGTAAAAACAAACAACCTTCAAAACAACATCGGGTATTTATTTATCGGTATCTGGCTTTGTGCATTAATAGGCTTTCACAAAACCTATACTATATTCTTTCCTTCTTTTAAAGGATTTCATTGGCAGCATCATTTTCATGGCATCATGCTCATGAGTTGGTTTGCTATGTTAATCGTTCAGCCTTTTCTTATAAAATACGGAAAAAATGATCTCCATCGATCTTTGGGTAAACTTGGTTATATACTGGCACCGTTAGTTTGCTATTCTATTTTCCTGGTAACAAAAATATTTTACCACAATGAATTAGCTGCAACTAACGAAAATGCCGCGCTTGCACAACTTGCCTTAATGGTTCCGCCCATTTTTGTATTTGGCTTATTCTTTTTGCTGGCAATGCTTAACCGGCATAATCCGGAAGCCCACATGCGATATATGGTAGGAACTTCCTTATTAATGCTTGGACCCGGACTTGGAAGAGCATTAATGATCTACGGAAATGTTTCGCCCTCATTAACTGTTACAATTGTTGAAGGCCTTGCAGAAGCCATTGCGGCAATCCTGTTATTGAATGACATAATAAAGAAGGTAAATATCAAGCCCGCATTAACCATCTTTATTTTTTTATTGTTGTTTCATGCCGCCTGGGTATTTCGGGAGTCTGAAGTTTGGCTGAAAATAGCTAAATGGTTTGTAACAATAGCTTTTTAGGAAATAGCAGTGGTAGATATATACACTAAAATGATATGCTGTTCAATAATATTCGCCCCTCTAGTTTACACCCGCGCCTTATAGTGTCATCATTTAAAAAACAGTTCGAATGACTAAACTTTTTTTTCTCCTCTTTGTAATTGGGTTCTACATAAGCTTAGGTATAATAACAGAGATCAAGGCTCAGGAACCAGTTGCATTAAATGGACATTTTGTAACCGTAAAATCTTATGGGAGGGAGAGTTTTTCTTACCTAAGGTAAATCTGTTTGGCTTTTTTACTAATGTTAGCAGGAGATTGCTTCTCCCGCCGCAACACACATCTAACTACATACAACCTTCAGGCGGGATCGCAATGACGCGTAAGAGTGATTGTTTATTACTGCCAGAACTAACACAAGGTAGACATTTCATCAGTTTCTTGCCCGTCTTTGCGATCCCGCCCTCAAGAAGATTTTAATTGAATGAATATTAAGGCGGGAGAAGCAATCTCAGTCTTACATCCAACGAGATCGCTTAAAGTAATTTACTAACTTTTACATTTTTTAAT
>JADLCD010000024.1 GCA_020847395.1 Chitinophagaceae bacterium | reverse complement strand
CTTAATATGGCAGAAATAGAAATTAATATAATGGACAGGCAGTGTACCGGAACAAGAATTGAAAGCAAAGAGAAACTAACAGAGGTATTAGAAAAATGGACGAATGAAAGAAATAAAAACAAGTGTACGATTGAGTGGAAATTTACCCGGCAAGATGCAGATAAAAAGCTTTTAAAACATTATGTTTCATAATTAATTTGTCAATACACTAGGACTAGTTTCTAATACTTCGAACTTAGTAAAGTTGTAGCACAGATTTGAACCAAAGCATCGCACATTTGATACGATGTTTTGTCCTTGAATAATATTAGAGGGAGTAACAGTCGATAAAATTGTTAGGTCAACTAAAGCAGTGTCAGACGTCACTGTTGACTTAATGTCAGGATCAACTGTTGACTTGTTACAAGCATCCAGGGACAGTAAAGTTAGAATTGAAATAAATATTCGTCTCATAATTGACATTTATCAGCATTGACAGTTGAACTAATCAGAGGGTTGCATTATGGCAACCAACACGTAAATTTATGCTATTGCACGCAATTTACCAGTACTGATAACCAATATCTTAACGTTATGAAATTTGTATTGTCGTTAGAAACAATACGATCTGCCACCTCTTATCATTCTATTGACTTTTCTTCCATAAATCATCTAATGGGCTTACTATATTAATTCACGCTGTGCACGTCGTCTCTGACTGCCGTCAGGCAGGTTCGCCACGCATAGCCCTCCTGTCGCCGACACCCTCACCCGCACGTAGGGCAGCAAACAAACGGCACTTCTGTAAGCGGCGATGTGCGCAGTATCCTGTAATTACCCAGTTCTTCATTCAATGCCTGGCGGTTCTTTCTTCTTCTTTCTAATAATGTTGATGCAATCAACTGTGTGTTATCGCTACCCTGCAAGGCTTGCAATTGTTCATCCGTTAAAGAAAAGAAATGATCAAAGAAGCTGGTAATATTACCGAACACCTCTACCACCAGTACGCTCAGCGCAGCATCTTCAGGTAAACCCAGTTGTTTCAGCAGCACCGCAATTTCTTTATTATCCCAAACAGCAGTGGCGGTTTTAGGCAGGTCTTTATAAATGGCTTTTATTGCGCCTGCGGCAAGCGTGGCGTCGGTGAATTTTGCGGCGGCTACCGGCGGCGCAACTTCTTTCAGCTTCAGCTCATCAAAGGCCTGCAATATAGTTGTAGCCATACCCTTATCCATTTTAACCACTTTGCCTTTTTTGTAATCTGTAATAGCCCTTGTTATCTTTTTCTCATATTCCCCGCTTACATTCAGCCGCGACACTTCATTCATTAAGGTAAGATTGCTCAGCACTACATTGGCTCTTGCTATATCATCCACTTGTCCCAGCGTCCATACCGTTGATATATTTGTTATGGATGACACAACCGTATTGGTAAAAGTGCCGGGATTAAATGTGCCGACAGTTCCCCTGGGTGGGGGCTTTACCAGCGTCATCAGTTTTTCATCCAACAAAATATTCCTGTATTCAAGCCGGTCTGCCTGTTGCACCTGCGCATACAATACGCAATGCAGTTGTGTACGCGGCGGATCGCTGGTAACATTCTTTCCTTTATATACTGCCCTGGCGTATGGTGCGGTTACATATACTTTGTCTTTATCCCTGTTTACATTGCAAAGCAATGTGGGTACGGGATGTTGTATGCCTGCTACCTCAAGCGGCCTTCCAAAACGCCCCTGTGCCGTGCTCCATAAATTTTCTTTTCCTTCCTGCCCGTCACTCCAATGCCCGTGGCCAATACGGAATTCATAATTAAAGAACCCGAATAATTCAGGGCTTTCAGCATACAGTCCCGGCGGCAGGGGCAGCAGGTAGTGAATATCGTCATCATCGCCTGCTTTTTCCATAGGCTGCATGGCGCCCAGTCCGGCCATATCATCGGTTTGCCCGGGCGTGATCATCCGGATATATTCCGGCTCAATTGGCAAAGGCGGATTTTCTTCTGTTTCGCGCAACAGTTCAGCAAGCTGCCTGTTATTGCCTATAAGCTGGTCGGGCGCATAATGCAGCACCCTGCAAAACAACGTATCAGCAGGATTTTCAACCGGTTCTTCCAGCTCTACCCATAAATATTTTTGCCTTGCTTCGGTAGATTGATATTTTTCACCCCTGATATATGGAGAGAATGCCAGACCCACACTCGCGATCTTTGGCACCTGTGACGGAATAACGGTTGATGGCAACACGAGCAGTTCCGGTTGTATGGTGGTTGGCTGCCCATGACCCGGTTTGAAATTCGGCGTGATGGTATACTGTACTTCAATCGTATCAGGAAAACGCAATCTTCCGCCCGGAGCAGGCAGGGAAGATTTTGGTTCTATAGCATCAATAAAAATAATGGTAGTACTGCTCCGGTTTACATTACCGAATGCATCTGCCTGCAATGATTCAAATGAGGCAGAATGTTTCAGCTCTATATCACCAATATTTGCCAGTATCTCTGTTTCACCGGGAGCATCTTTACTAAACTTTTTATTTCTTGAAATGGTAAACGCGGAGTCTTCCAGCGCATCCCAGCTCCAGTCCCTGTTCAGGCGATATACTATACAGCCTAACCAATGATTGCACAGATCACCTTTTGATGAGAATGTAATACTGCTGCCATCAGGCGCAAGGCTGTGGCGGATCTTATTATTACAACCAAACACAATTCTTTCTCCTTTTTCAGACACTAACGTTAACCCATTTGCTTTTACACCCAATTGCTGTGCAAGCCGCTGCATTATATCTGGTTGAACACTTGTTGCGGTATTAAAAAAGAAAAATTGTCCTACAATACCTTTGCTTACATATTCTGGATCGGGCTGGAGATAAAGTCCCTGTAGTTGAGGCGTATTGGCTTTGGGAAGCAGAAGGGTACTTTCATCATCAGATTCTTTATAAAACCAAAACTGCGTTGTTTTACCATACCGGCTGTCGTAATCTGAATTTTTGTTGTTTATATATCCATAATACAAACTGTTGTTTCCTTCACAAACCGCACGTATACTCATTCTTATTTTTCTTGCTTTGGGCAAAGGAATATCCTGCATAGCGTCAATAGCGGCGCTGTTCAATGCCGGATCATTAAATGGATCATCTTTGCTGCCAAGGTTCAGTGTATGTACATCGTGAAATACAACATTTAGTGAAAGTTGATTTTCAAAATCAGCAGCATTGGCTACGGCAGGAAAACTTCTTTTTGTTTGATACAGGGTAATATAATTTTCCTCTCCGGTATCGCTGGCTAAATTATCTAACCTTAATGTTTCCACTTCTACTTTTATCTCCACTTCCTTTACATCAGGGTCGGCAATAGCAGGATTAATTACATTGGGCTTGTCAACGGTACCCCCCTGTTTTTGTGCCTGTGCAGATTGTATTAATAATTGTACAGGATCGCTTCCTAATAACTGGTATTTATTGGTAAAAACTACTGCCGGGTAGCCCAGCAGTGGTCTGCGGATATTAATAACAGGGTTCGGATTAAATGTTGAAGGCTGTCCTTCAACTAAAATTTCATTATAAAAATCTGCTTTAACCAAACGAATATCCAAAGGTTTATCAATGCGGCATAGCGCAGGCGCCACATATCTTTTAAAACTCCATTCAGAGGTTGGAGCCGCAGCATTATTATATACATCCTCGCCTATGCCGGGTCCGCCACCGCTTATATCCATCATGCGCACCCTGAACTGATAGCGATGACCATAACGGAGCAGTGTAGCCGCTGGTACTTCATCAAACATATTGTTTGCATCAACGGCTTTGGTTGGAGTAGGATCATCTTTATCTATTCTTGCTTCATCATTCTGGTGAATAGCGATCGCATCGGTATCTTTTAAGATCATGCTCTTCCCTATCCAGCTCGTAAAATACATCGGCAGCCAGAAAGGCGCTGTGGTATCATTATCTAATTGCGTAGGAAAAACCTGGAAAGGCAGCTCCAGTTGCTGGTTAACTTCATTACCAATAGACACGCCACCAAAACTATATGCCTGCCTGCAGCTAACCATGTTCAAGCTACTCCATGCTGCATTTACGGCATCTTCTTTTACATCAATCTTATACCCAAATACGCCAAGCGGTGCATCTATGCGGTTGGTTGGGTCTTGCGGATTGGCTTCGAGTTGCCGCATATACCATATCAGTATCTGCTCATCATCCCACGCAAGCCGTATACCTTCATCTTTTACAGGCGGAGCGCCATCCTGTTGCTCAGCAAGCCATATACGGCTTACCGGCTGCGCGGCATGTACAATTTTTGAGAAGCCATCATTATATTCATTCAGCTCCGCAAAAATTTTGTCCCATGGTGCTTTGGGTGGTTCGGGGTCTACAAGTTCACCAGCCTTTACAAACAACACGGGAAATAATATCGGCGCAAAAACAGGGCGTTTGTTTTCATCACCCAATTTTAATTTAGGTATTCTTGCAGCATAGGGTTTGATGAATGGACCATCATTGGTAATCATCAACTGATCCTGAATGTTTTTATACTCCGCGGTAGTGATATCCGCATATATATAACAACCCTTTTCAAACAAGTCTTTATTGCCATCATCAATGGTTAACTGCGTTTCGTAAACCATGCCACAGGCTTTTGCAAGCAGCGGTTGGCGAAGTATATATGCAAACACTTTTCCCCAGCTCAGATCATCATCATTTTTCCAACCATCTTTTTTCTTGGTATCTTTTTTTATAGCGCAATGATAGCTGTCATCTGTTTTTGCATTGGGCACACGCGGGCCTGTAAAATTGAATGCATCGCGGTATGTTTCCGGCAGGTATTTATTTACGGTATGAAATTCATTCGGCGTTTTATCCGTATCCGTAATATTGATCTTCGCACCAAAGTCTGTTCTGATTGCCTCAAGCAAAGCTTTTTTATTTGGCGCAGCATTCACATTAATTCCTATATCAACCGGGGTTCTTCCCACAGCTAATGCATTTCCTATAGGCCATTCGCTCAAGCCCTTTACAACTTTAAGCTCAAACTGAGGGTCGATGTCTGCAAAAGGAATGGCTGTATCGAATGGCGCTGCCAGTCCGGTTAAATTATTAAAAGGATCCCGGTTGCGCGGAATAAGCACGATGTTCAGTTTTAATACTGTTCCGTCAAAACCCTGCGGAAAAACCATCGTAGTGTATCTTCTGTTCGCTTCCATAATATAGAGGTCTGTTTATTTTTATGAGTCCATCCGGGTTACAGGTTTCAGGTTACAGGTTCGGACGGATAAACCTATAAGGTTTGCAGCGCTGCAATGCTGCCCGGCAAACCTTATAGGTTTTATTGATGGCTGATAGCCCATTGCTCACAGCCCATGCCGCCCTACGCCACCTGCCTGTCTTCTCCCCATGTTTTGGAGAAGCTGATGTCAATGATCAAAAAGATGCTGATGTCAATAGCAAATGTTACCTGTGCGCTGCAATCTGTCTTATCATTAGCAATATCGCGTACTACAATTCCCTTTGCCTCAATAGTTATACATACGCAAACCAAACCACCGAGCAGGTTTGCCTGTCCTTTAAATACCATTAATGCCGCAAGCACTACTTTGTCTTTATCCGCATACATTTCAACACCTACCATAAAGCTTACGCTGGCATTGCCTACCACAGGCAGACTAACGACTATGGATACCCCAAAACCAAATTTCAGTTGCAGGCTTGGACCAACCTTTGTATCTGCGGCAATTTTCACATCAACCGCGCCAATGGCATAGATAGAACCAACGCCAACGGAATAGCACATGATCTGCAATCCGCCATGGAACTGCAGAAATGCCCCTGCCGTTGGTAATAGCTGGGCGGGATCTGTGGTTACTTTCAACGCGGCATTAAAGTATACGCCTGCGCTTAATGATGCTTCAAGCTTGAGCGGCGTTTGTGCGCTGTTATATAGCTCATCTGTTGGCGGGAACCGGATAGTAGCGATCTCTTTGCTGGCTTCAAATTTATACTGCCATATTTCACCGCTGTTGCTCATAGCCATCTTCAGCCCCTTCTTCAACACATCCTTATAATCATTGGTGCTTAGTGATGCCAGCATCTGCAGTATATCAATTACCGGCTGCAACGCATCGCTGAATTCTATTTCCGGCATCGGCAACCCGTCACTGTCATTATCAGGGCCGCCTTCGTAATTACTTTCCTTGCCTTTCTTTGCATCAAAATTTCCTTTGATGGTCATCAGGCGCTTCATATCGCCGAGGTCAACCACCATCGCCAGGTTATTCAGGCGGCTTTTCCATTGGTCGGCCATATCACCTGCAAAGGAGTCCACATCAAAATTCAATTTACTGTCTACATAGCTGGCAGGTGGCGCGTCCTTCTTTCCTGTCTTGTATTCTATGTATATTCTCAACGCTTCCGTATCCACAAGCGGTATGTCAAAAGACGGCACATCAAACCTCAGCGCTTTATCCAAAAGCCCGTTGGCGCCCTGCTTCAGCATATTCATGCCCTGGCTTATCACCGCTTCGCCGGCTTTTTCTGCTTCCACTTTCATTAACTCCCAAACCTTTTCGCCGCCATCTTCCAAAACGCTTTGTGCAAAAGCCTGGAAGGTATTACCATTAATATCTTTACTATTCAGCAAAGGCATTGCTTTACCAAAATTGTCAATAGCGTTTCCAATATTGGGGAATATGCTTTCACCACTCATCAGCCGGTAAGCATCAGCAAAAATCGGTGGTGTTTTGCTGAGCATTTTAGCATTGTTCAATTCGTAAGCCGGGGTAAGGAACAATGCTTTTTGCGTGGCGGTTGATTGCAGGTAACCAAAGTTGATGGTATCGGTTGCAGGGTCGCGCAGTATTTCCATCGGATGCGCCACACGAACCAGTTGTTTTTGCAAAGTATTGTTATCAACCACATTTCCCTTTTTCCATGCGCCGGTACGAATGAGTGGAACCATCGTATCTGTTGGCAGCGGTGTTACTTCGCCTGTGCCTACATTATGTTGCACCAATGCCCAGCTCCCATCTTTGGGAAGGAATACCTGCCCTCTTGCAGCAACCACAAATACCGGGCTGTTACCCGCCTTATTAATTGAAGGCGCTGCATCAAAACGGGCAGCACGTATTTGCTGGTTGCTTTTATTGATATCAAGCACGCAATCTATATCACCACCAATACTTCCGTTTTGCAGATCCAGCAGCTCTTTCAATTGCTGGGCAGTAAGCGGTTTACCTGCCGGCGCTACCTGCACGTAACCAAGTATACGTTTTGATACAACACGCTTATTCACGTGTCCCTGCACCACATTTTCTATTTCCACATCAGCATCAAAATAAACGCCGCCGCATTTTACCGGTTCATGCAAAGGAGCGCCGGTTGTATTTGTATATAGCTGCCCTTTCACACCGTTCACATAATCTTCGTTGATTGCAATTGTATTTTCGCTGTTATATTCTGTTACAGAAGGCGCGTCTTTGATATTTCTTATATTGAATAATCCCCTGATGATACCGGTATGAAATTCAAATTGCGGGGGTATATTATTCGCCTCGTCAGGCTTATGCACAAAGTCGTTGGTAGTAAGATTGCCGAAAGGATTAACACCTTTCTTTAAATAGCTGAATGAGAAATCAAACAACCCGTCACTTTCTGCTTTCCAGCCGCTGTCTGTTCTGAATACATAGCCGGAACCCGTACGGAAAACGGTGATGGTGCGCACCACGCGAATGCCCCAGGGATATAAAATGCTTTTCACCTGTATCACTTCATGCCCTGTGCGGCCGAGCATTACATCAAATCTTGCCTGGCTGGTTTGCGCCAGTGCTGCGCCGGGACTTACCCAGTTGCTGAAAATGCTGGCACCATAACCCGTAACATCCATACGCGAAACCGGCACACCACGGGAATCTTTTAAAAGAGAGGAAAGGCTTAATGGTCCGAAAAGAAATTCGTTATTGAAGATTTCAGTAACCCGATGACCGAGATTACTTGCATACGAAGCAATACCATACCAGTTGAGCAGGTTGTTTGCCTGCACGGTATAACCGGGGAACATATCACTATCATACTCCGCTGGATTGGCAGGGTTGGGCTTTCCGAATCTGCCTGCCTGCAGGCTTATCTGGATACCGCCTTCCAGCTTATAGCCATTGTTCTCTTCATTTTTCCTGAACTTAGGCCGGATATTTTCAATCGCCGGCTTTTGCGGCTCAACAAAATGTTTGGAGATATAGCTGATGGCTTTCATCCCGAAGGGCAAGGTAAATGTAGCCAGCGTATAATTATCCGGTTGTGATTTAAAATCTTCGATCAGTCCGTTGGTAACCGGTATTGGGGCAAGCGGAACAGGAACAGCGTTATTGTTCCATATACGCGCCGGGCCGCCATCATCAGCATAATACAGGAATCCTGCATCCGGATCCATTAATAGTTTTGCGGGAGGATTATCACTATCCGGCGGAGTAAGATTTATTTCAGGTTCCCACGCCATTAATGGCAATGTGAAGGCGCGTACACGATGCGATGGTAATTTAACCTGCATGCCTTCCACCAAAAATGGAAATGCTGTGTTATATGCCGCAGCATTATAATCTATATTATGCACTTCTCCATCCCTGCCACGCACAGTTCCTGTTTTTATGATCTGCCAGTTGGTACCAAAGCTCACACCCAACTGGTTGGCATTGCTGCTCACATCTAACAAAGAGAAAAACTCATTCTTCACCCCAATGCTGTTATCCCAAACATCTTCAATATCCATTTTCATTTTGGCAAGCGCGTTCGCATCATATATTTTACCGTTAGGGTCTTTAAATCCGGCTAACAGGTCAACATTCAGTTGAGGTTCCTGTTTTATGATTTCCCCGGTTAGTATATCATCTATTACTTCCGGCAAAAACTGGTTGGTGGTGAGCTTTGTTGTGGTGCGCAGGTTGCCGAAAATAGCCGCTTTTGCCAGTGAAGTCTGGAGAAGTGGCTTTTTTAATCCGGTAATAGTAGTTCGCGCCTTTGCTGCGGATGTTTTAAGGGCTTTTTTAGCGGGTGTATCCCGGGGAAGCTCCATTACATTCGGCAGTTCAACTCCGCCAAAATAAAAGTTGACTTTTACATTATCGGTTTCTTCATCCACTCCAACAAATGTTATAAAGCATACCAGCAGACTGCTGAATCCTGCTGCTCCTGCCAAGCGGCTATACCTGTCGTTACTGGCGCCTCTTCTCCATAATCCCAACCTTGCTACATAGGGGTCAGGCAGCGTTGGAAGATAACTATACAGCGTAAATACAACTATAAAATTCCCCCGTTTTACATCCGTCATGCTGTCATCGCATTCGCCGAAAAGTATAAATGTTTTTACAGGAGAAACCGTAAACAAAGCGTTTTCGAGTGCTATTGAAAACAAATGCACCTGTTGGGCAACCCCGGCTATATTCGCATTAGCGGACTGGTCTGCCTGCACATCATCTTCTATCAGCATTATTCTTCTTCCATTTTTACCCCCGCTGAGCATTAGCGAGCAGGATAAGGATTCTACCGGAAATGGCTCGCCATTCACTTTTACCGGCCTGTCGGCCTGTATATCTGCTGCGCAGAAAGTGCTGATCACTTCAACCGCGGTTTTGCTGTTGCTGATAAAGATAAGCGGTGCTTTTTCCAGCAATAAAAGATCGGCAGTTGTGCCATGCGGATTTTCCTTGTCCTGCCATAGCTGTAAATGATGCGAGGCGCCAAGCCCGTTTGATCCGAGATCAATAATGAAAATATCACCAGGCTTACCAAGAATTGCCGGATTGTTTAGCCGTATATCCTCGTCCTGCAGTCCGTTCCAGCTTATACGCAATCCATCTGCACATTGCAGCATAATCAACCCGTTGCCAGAAGCTGCAACAGGAGCGGCTATATTAATCGCGCTGGCTGGCAAAGCCCAAAAAGATTTTTGCAGTTCTGCTGTTTCAGCAGGCAAAATCCATGGGCTTTGATTTTTTAAAAAGCTGAATTCATTTACGTTTGCTTTCCAGGGAATCAGCAGCATATCATTTACATACTTAAAAGCGGTACTTGCTGCAGGCGTAAAATTGAAAGCAATGTCCTGACCGTATATATTACAGGAAGAAGGTGCCACCTGTGTAACATTTGCCTTGCCGTTTTGCCAGGTAAAGGTCCAGGTTGCCGGGAGCGTATACACAGCATCCCGGGCATCTTTGCCGTACGGAGAAGTTTCTGTTGCACCATCATCTATGTCCTGCACCAGCTCCAGCGACATTTCTATTGTTGTAGCAGGGCTTATTGTAATTTGATTGTTTTGCAATGTTGGCGCGGCGCTTAATTTGAGCGTTCCTTTTTTTACCTGCACCCCAACAAATCTTTCAACCGGCGCAGAGGAGTAAAGGAATTTTGCATTGATCCAAACGCTGCCGGCAACAATATTATAAGCGGTGGTAAGCTGGTTAGCCGGCAGGAATATACCGCCGCGGAATGAGGCTTTAAATAAAAGGACAGGCTGATTGCCGAGGTATAATGTAACCAGTTTTTCTATGCGGTATATATCAATCCATATTTCGCGGCCTTCATTATTCAGAAATGGACCAAAGCTTTCGGATGGTGAAACACCTGCAGCCCAGTCGGGCTTGCTGCCTGCTATAGCCGGGTTTAACACCGGCGTGCTGCGCACAAAAATATTTTCGGTAGCTTCTGATCCGGCATTACCGATCAACTGATGCGAAATGCTGTCTATACTTTTTAATGTATCACTCTTGATATTTTCTCTGCTGTAAAGATTAGCTTTATAAAAAAGCTGCTCACCGCCTGTATCTTCTACTGGTTGATTAAGCAGGGAAGAAGCGACTCTTAATCTTGCTTGCTGAAGTTGTTCTTCCTGCGCGGCATCTTTGGGGGTAAGATGGCCGGTAATGCTTTCGAGCATGGCAGACAATTGCGCCTGTGTCATCAAATACAATTTAATGAATGAACAAATGGACAGGTTTTACACAAAACTCAGGATGGCGGTTTGCAGGTGTGATAAGCTATTGGCCAAAGTTTTCGGGAAAGCGGACAGTAGTGTAATAAACGGGAAGCAAAAATTAAGGTACTTACTCAGGTAGGGAGTATAATATTAAAAAATAGAAATGATTAATCAAAGCATTGTGGGTTATTTTTAGTACCCGGTATGAATTTGGAAGTTTATGGCAGTTTCTCAATTATTTTGAAGGGCAAAACCTGGTTGGCAATCTTGCCTATGTTTTTTACATTGCGTGCTCAACTACCCCCACCTGCCATGTTTGAACAAGTATTTAAAAATGTTGATGATATCCTTTGGAAAGAAGCCGGCTGCCAGAGCGAACTGGATTATGTGGAACAAACCTCCTGGATATTGTTTTTAAAATATCTTGATGACCTGGAAAAGGACCGCCAGGTAAAAGCAGAGCTCACAGGAAAACCCTACGAGTTTATTATTGCAAAACCTTACCGCTGGGAAACCTGGGCAGCACCCAAAACAAAAGACGGCAAATCAGATCATCACAAAGCGCTTACCGGCGATGATCTAACACAGTTTGTGGATAATAAGATATTTCCTTATTTAAAAAAGTTTAAAGCTGATGCGGAATCTGCCAATACATTAGAATATAAAGTAGGTGAAATTTTCAGCGAGCTGAAAAATAAAATACAAAGTGGCTATAACCTGCGGGAGATCATCAATCTTATTGATCAGCTTCGTTTTCGTACCCATGCCGAAAAGCATGAAATGAGCCACCTGTATGAAGACAAGATCAAGAACATGGGCAATGCCGGCCGCAACGGCGGCGAATACTAGACCTCTTGCATTAATCGAAAAAGCTATATAACTCATAATTGTAAATACCGGCAATTAAGTTTACTCTTAAGCCGAACCGCTTTCTTCTGTTGCGATATCGCTCACCTAATATCCTGAATACTTT